>JBEGUC010000001.1:0-78382 GCA_041179105.1 Verrucomicrobiota bacterium
GGTGAGGAGGCTCTGGGAGGTGATGATGGTTCTTTAACGAATACTTGTCCAAGTCAGATCATAACAGGACTTCCAGCAACTTATCCCGATCCACCTTCACCACCCAGTTCTCGATGTTGGTGATCTGGCCGCTCTTATCATCATAGCTCCGCTCGACGCGGCATTGCACCACGGTTTCAGCGTGCTGAATCATGGTGGGCAGGCGGTCTTCCGGAAATGCCATGATCAATTGCAGACCGAAATTCCGTGCCAGATCAAGGCACGCGTCGATACGGTCGCCAGACAATTTCGAGAACGCCTCGTCCATGATGACGATGCCGAGATTCCTCCGAGACTCGCGCGGGCCGAGGTCATAAACGCGCTGGAAGGCCGCGAGCATGGCGACGAAAAACGGTGCTTGGTTCTCACCGCCGCTTTGCTTCTTCGCGTTGCGGTTGAGTGAAATCGCTGCGCCCTCGCCCTTGCCGGTCGGCGTGGCTTGGATGTCCCAGTGGTGATAATATCGGTAGTCGAGCGCCCGCTGTTGGCGCGGGTCTTCGGAGTTTTCGATCGCAGCCATCAGCGCGGCTTTTGCTTTTTCGATTTCCTCCTTCGCGCCGGATGCGAAGAGTTCGAGGCCGGGGTTCAGACCTTTTTCCACAAGCGCCCAGATCGCGCTGTGGCTGCGGTCCGCCTTCATCGAGAGCTGGTAGCGCCAACCGCCGATGTCGTGGTCCATCGCGCGGTTGAGCTCGCGCTTGGTGCGTTCTGCTTCGTCTAACTTTTCCTTTAAAACATCGAGCACTTGGTGCTGGAGTCGATCCTCCCACTCTTTGCGAGCGTCTTCGGCGGCGACGGTGTATTTCTCTAATTCATGGGACTCCAACTCGGTACGGCGCGCATCGTAGCGGGAATTCTCGTCATCGCCCGGATCGAATGCCTCGGCGGTTTCCGGATGTTTTTCGGCAAGGGCAAGGCGCTCCAAATCACGATCTCGGCGAGCTTTGTCGGAGTCAAACTCGCGGATGCGCGCCATCTCTGACGATGCGTCCAAGCGTTGTTGCCATTTGGGAAATTGCGTCTGCGCGGCGGCGATGAGTTCGGAAATTTCCACGTCCCGCACGCCATCTAAAGCCTCGCGGCTGAG
This sequence comes from Verrucomicrobiota bacterium, assembly GCA_041179105.1. Taxonomy (GTDB): domain Bacteria; phylum Verrucomicrobiota; class Verrucomicrobiia; order Verrucomicrobiales; family Akkermansiaceae; genus Luteolibacter. Next base: position 1,127 of record JBEGUC010000001.1, read on the forward strand.
CTGGCGTGCAGTGAGCGAAGCCGCTTCGTCCTCGATCAACGCGCCCATGCCGTCTTGTAACACTCGCTCCTGTTGGGCGAGTTTTTCAATACTGTTAGCCAAGCGCCCGGTGCGCTCGATGACGCCTTGGAAGGTTTTCTCCAGCACCCGCAGTTTCTCTACCGTGGCCTCGCGCTCGGGAGTGGCGAGCAGGCGGATCGTCTCGTCGAGCTGCGCGAGTTCTTTGCGCAGTCGCGGCAAGTCACGCAGCTTCGAACTGCCAGCCGGCGGCTCGGCTTTGTCTAACGTCCATTGCTCGCCGCGATGCAAAAACGTCCGCCAATCCTCGCGCAAACGAAGTTTCAAAGTGAGTTCTTCCTTCACTTCTGCTAGCTCATCCTGGCGCAACGTCCGCAGTCTCCGCAGGCCTTCCTCGCCGATGGTGAACTCCTTGGCAGGCTGGAAATGCTGCCGATGCGGTGGGTCCTTGAGCCAGCCGTCTTTAGAAAAAGCGCGCGGATGCGAATCGAGTTGGCTGACTTTTTCGACCGCGATTAGATCACCGTAAAGATGTTGGAGATATGCCTTGGCGAGCTCATGTTTTGTTTCAAAAAACGCCGCGATCGTCCCCGGTTTTGCGTCCTTTGTTCCGGAAAGTTCTCCTGCATGGACAAGTGGCTCGTCGATGTGCCCGAGTCGGCGGGCTTGTTCCCACGCGGCTTTGAAATCCTCAGCGAGCACGGCACTACGTTTATTCCCAAGCAGCGATTCGAGTAGCGGCCACCATGGCTCGGCCTCGGCTTTCACCTCGATCACACGACCGAAAGCATCCGCGCGCTGACCGCGGGATTTCAAAGCATCCAGCAGCGGCGACGGCGCGGCGCTGCCTTTGTGATCGAGGTCGTCCAGCTCGCGGCGGAGGCGGGATTCGCGGTTTTCCAGCGTCTTGATTTCCTCCTCCACCGGGCGGAGTTGGTTATGGGCAGACTCTTTTAAAATGGCGTGAATCCGCGGCATCCGCTGGGCGGCATCCAGCGCGGCGGACTCGTCCGCGCCTTGCATTTGCTTGAGCCAAGCGGCGGCAGACTCGGGTTCTTCCAGCCCGAATTCCTGGGCGAGGCGCAGCCACTGCTTCCAATACTGCGTGCGGTCATGGAGAAACTGGCGGGCAGATTTTTCAGTTTCTCGCAGCGCGTCCAGCTCACGGGCGACATCATCCCGGTGGCTGCGGTCTTCCGCGAGGCGGGTGATTTGAAGGTCATTTCCGGCGACAAGGCGGATCTTCGCGAGTTGGGAATCCAGCTCATTTCGCTCAGCCAGCGCGGACTCGTAGTCAGAGCGAGTCTCGGAATTTTGGGAACGAAGCTGCTCCAGCTCGGTCTCGCGTGAGGTGAGATTCTCGAGCTTCTGCTCGTGGCCCAGTGCGATGCGCAAATGGGCGTGCAGTCGCGCGTCGCGGCGGGCAGTGACGTATTCTTGGTGCTGCTCGCCGATGCGGACGAGCCGCGCGTGTTGATCGTGCATTTTTTCCAGCCGCTCCTGCGCGCGGCGGTGGGCATCGACGCTGGCGCGGACGGCTTTCACGTCCGGCAAACCCGGCTCTAGCAAGTAGTCGCGGATGAATTTCTCGAACGACTCGACCGGCTGAAATGCCATCGAGTTTGGCAGAGTTTTATTCATCTGCACTCGGTCGAATCCAAGATGGCTGCGCGAACCCATTTCATCGAGATACGAGGCTTGGCGGTCGAAGACCTCGCCGCCGAGATCGCGTTTCACATGGACTCGGAATTCCTCCTCGGACATGAAGGCGACGGCGTCTGATTCGAGTTCGGCACCGAGGAAATCCTCGCGTTCGAGGCGGTTAGGAATGGTGAACCAGAGCGTGCGCGCCTTGGCGGTCGGGCCCTCGAATTCGATGCGCGCGCCCCAAGTTTCGCGGCGCGGGGTTTCCTCGCCCTTTGCCAGCGGCCAGACGAATTCCAGTCCTGCGAGAGTCACGCCAGACGGGCGGAGGTAGCGCTCTTGGCCGTCATTTCCTTGGGTGTTCGTGTCGCACAAACAATAGCCGCGCAGTGAGCGGCCGCTGCCAGAACCGGCGGCGGCTTTGTTGAAGCGACTGAGCGATTCGCCAAGCATCACGAACTGGATCAAGTCCAGCAGCACGCTTTTTCCTGAGCCATTCGCCCCGGTGATGAGCGAGAGGCCGGAGACGTCGATAAAGCGGCGGTAGCCATACCAATTGATGGCGAGGATGCGACTGAGGTGGACGCGGGTTTTCATTTCAGGCTTCGGCGGCGGGTTGATAGAGGGCGGCACGGGCGAGGCAGGATTCGAGGCTATCAAATGGGATCACGCGCGGCAGGCTGGGCAGGATTTCGATGAGTGTCTCGCCGAGCTGGAGCGCGCCGTCTGGCTTGTGGGTGCGGATCAGGCGGTGGCGTTTTAGGCGGCCGAGTAGCGAGTCGAGGTGGGTTTTTTCCGGCGGCTCGATCTTGTCGAAAGTGTTGCGGAAGCGCGTCCACAAGTCATCGACGGTGAGGATGACGGCGCTGCTGGCTTCATTCGTCCGGTGGTCGTCCCAGACGCGCCAGAGGACTAACAAAAGCAACGTTTCGTCCTTGGTGAACTGCGCGAGCAAGTGGCACGCCTCGGGCCGTGGGCGAGCTTGGAGGATGAAGAAATCGTCATCAATGATGAGCTCCAACCCGAGCGGCGCGAGGTAGTCCTTGAGGTGTTCCTGATAGTGATCGCGGGCGAGCAGGAAATGATCGCGCCCCGCGCCGCTGCTACCGAGCAAGGTGCCGCGGCCGATGAGCTCGGCAAGAATTTCGCGAAGCGCAGGGCGGTCGTCCTCGGGGACTTCGGGCCAGAAGCGGGGCCAGTGGGGATCGGACATGTGAGGAAGGGATGGAGGCATGGAGTGCAGTATGAAAACCCGCCCCGGCCAACGTGGCGGCTGCGTGGCCGATGCTCAACCCCATTCATCGTTCCGGACTGGGCGACCTCACTGTGAGAGAACTTGCCGAGAAGGAGCGCCAATGGCCGCCAATTTTTCAGAACAGGGTAAATCTGCGGTGTGGAGCACGGGATTGAGTGATTCATGGACTGCGGCAGCCTGCCGCAGTCCAAGGTGAAAAAAAGAGGCCGCCGGAGCACCCACCCCGACGGCCAAGCTAAACAGCTTCAAACACGTTTTGTCACTTGCCTTGCGACTTTATCACACCGCATTCTCTCACAGATGAACCGTTACTATCTTTTCTTGCTACTTCTCGCCATGGCTCCCGCTCTCTGCGGTGCCGTGTCAAAGGAGCTGCCACAGTCGCTGACATTTCGCGAGCAAGTGCCTGCGGGATTGGAGAAGTCGGACTGGGCCAGCATCCGAGCGGCCTATGAGGCGGAGCGTCATGTCTTCCAGACGGTCGCGGGCGGGTGGCAGGCGCGTAATCCCGGCCAGCAATGGCTGACGAGCTTCGATGGCCGAGGTTTTATGGCGGAACCTTCGGGTGGTGACTGGCAGTGGGGTCTGAAATTGCAGAGTTACGGATTCCCAGGGCAGGAGCACGTCATCGGCGGGGTGCCGTCGGTCCAAGTGGCAGGGCAGCGGCTGACTTACGGGTGGGGAGAAAAAGTGGAAGAGTGGTTTGTCAATGATGCACGCGGGCTGGAGCATGGTTTCACGGTGCGCGAGCGGCCGATGACCGGTGCTGATCCTGCGGCTCTCTTGCAGTTCGATCTCGCCGTGCGCGGCTCGCTCACGGCACAAGTTCGGGAGGATGGGCAGGGCGTCGAGTTTCGCGATGCCGCGGGCGCAGCAATTCTTCATTACGCCGGGCTGAAGGTGTGGGATGCGGATGGCCGGGTGCTGGCCGCCCGCTTTGTGCCGACGGAGGCCTCCGGTCCGCACGCACTGCGGCTGGTGGTGGAGGAAGCCGCCGCGCGCTACCCGTTGACGATCGACCCGATCGCTCAGCAAGCGTATCTCAAGCCCAGCAACACCGAGGCAAATGATTATTTTGGGTATTCGGTGGCAGTGTCAGGAGACACGGTCGTCATCGGTGCTCCGTTTGAAGACAGCAATGCCACTGGAGCGGGCGGCAATCAGACTGACAATAGTGCCATCAATTCCGGCGCGGCTTACGTTTTTACCCGCAGTGGCACGACCTGGACGCAGCAGGCTTATCTCAAAGCGAGTAACACTGGAGCGGGTGATGAATTCGGTTTCACAGTGGCGGTATCGGGAGATACGGTAGTGGTCGGGGCGTTTGCGGAGGCGAGTAACGCGACTGGCGTGGGCGGCACTCAGACTGACAACAGCCTCGCCTATTCTGGTGCAGTCTATGTTTTCACTCGTAGCGGGGCGGCGTGGACGCAGCAGGCTTATCTCAAAGCGAGCAACACCGGAACGAATGACGTTTTCGGGTATTCGGTGGCGGTGTCTGGCAGCACGGTGGTTGTCGGGGCACTCGGGGAGGCCAGCAACGCCAGCGGGGTGGGTGGCATCCAAACGGATAACAGCTCCTCCCAGTCTGGAGCGGCTTACATTTTCACTCGCAACGGCACGACATGGACGCAGCAGGCTTATCTCAAAGCGAGCAACTCCGGCGCGGGCGACCAATTTGGAATCGCGGTGGCCATGGCGGGAGACACCGCGCTTGTCGGGGCACCTTTGGAGGATGGCAACGCCAGCGATTCCGGCGCAGCCTATGTTTTCAGCCGCAGCGGGTCGGTATGGACGCAGCAGGCTTTCCTCAAAGCGAGCAATGCCGGAGGCAGCGACCAATTCGGCGATTCGGTGGCGATGTCTGGAGACACCGTGGTCGTCGGAGCCCATCAGGAGGACAGCAACGCCACCGGAGTGGGCGGCACTCAGTCGAATAACAGCGCCGTCGATTCCGGCGCGGCCTATGTTTTCACCCGCAGCGTGACGACGTGGACACAGCAGGCTTATCTGAAAGCCAGCAACACCGGGGGCGGCGACCAATTCGGCGATTCGGTGGCGGTGTCTGAAGATACCGTGATCATCGGAGCGAGCCATGAGGACAGCAATGCTGCTCAGGCGGACAATAGCGCGGCCGATTCCGGCGCGGCCTACGTCTTTGCCCGTAGTGGGACGATTTGGACGCAACAAACTTATCTCAAAGCAAGCAACACCGGGGCTGGTGACTTGTTCGGCTCCTCGGTGGCGGCATCGGGAAATACGACGGTCATCGGAGCCCAAGGGGAGGCCAGCAACGCGACCGGAGTGGGCGGCATTCAGACGGACAACAGCCAGGCCATCGCCGGCGCGGCCTATGTGTTCAGCGGCCTCGGCCCGGTCGCCCCTGAGATTGCCATTGAGCAACCTGCGGGGCTCGGCCTGGTCGATGGTAGTGCGAGCATCATCTTCAGCGCTCCTCCCGGCAGCACGACGCAGCTTTTTACAATTAGAAACACCGGTACAGCGAATCTTACCGGATTGGTCGTCAGCATAGATGGCGTGGATGCGAGTAGTTTTACGGTAAACACCACCAGCATGGAAACCACGGTTCTTCCCGGTGAAAGCACCACCTTTAGTGTCACAGACGTCGGGAGCGGCACGCGCGCTGCGGCGCTGCATATCGCCAGCAATGACACAGACGAGAACCCATTCGACATTGCTCTGGTGGGTCAATTTTTCTCCGCTACCGCCGATTCGGATGGAGATGGCCTGAATGATTTGGCGGAGTTTCAATACGCTCCGCTCGGCTTCAACTGGAAGGTCGCTCAACCCGCGCTGGTGGCCACGCTCAACTCCGGTGCCAATACGGCGGGCCTCTACACTCCATCTCAAGTCCAAGCGCTGAACGTGCCGACGCCATTACTGACCAAGGACGCCACAACCGGCGATTTCAAGCTAACCATCGGGGTGGAGAAATCCAGCGACCTCAGTATCTTCAGCTCCTTCCCCATGACCGTGCCGCAGACCACGATCAATGCGCAGGGCAAGCTGGAGTTCCGCTTCACGGCCACCGATGATGCCGCATTTTTCCGGTTGGAAGCGCAATGAATGCTAAGGGGGACGTTTCGTCCATGCTGTGCGGAGCTCTTCTTCTTTGCGATGCACGACGCAAGAAGAACTCCGCACCGCATCCGGCAGAGCCGGAGCTGCCGTGGTCGCGAGCAGAGCTTCGCGCACTCCGGTAAATAAAGAGGCCGCCGGAGCACCCACCCCGACGGCCAAGTTGAACAACTTCAACACTCCCCAGAAAAAAGACTCATTCGAAAAATCTCAGCGCCGGAAGGCCGGGCGGATCGAGGGCTTGACGGTGCTGGTGGCGGCGGGTTCCTGCGGCGCGGGGGCGCGGGGGGCCGTCTTGGTTGAGACGGGGCTAGAGGCTTTGTCGGAGACGGGAATGGAGTCCACCGGAGGCAAAACGCCGGGACCGTCGGCGAATTCACGGGCTTTCGGTGAGACTTTGTAGCGGTTATCCATGTCCGCTTGGACGGCGTTGAGCGAGCGGTCGTTTTTCACGATGGAAGGCTGAATGAAGACCATGAGCTCACTGCGGTCCTGTTTGTCGATGGTGGTTGAAAAAAGCCTCCCGAGATAAGGAATGTCACCGAGAATAGGGATGCCGCTCTTTTCCTGACCTTCTCTTCCGACGATCAGCCCGCCGAGCACGATGGTATTGTTATTAGGAACCGTGGCGGTAGTCACGATTGTCCGGGTGGAAATTTTGGGGACAGTGAGATTACCTCCATTGGTTCCTGCCCCCTGAATGATTTGCGTTCCGTTTTGTTCATCGTTGTTCAACCAGATTTGCATAGTGATTTCATTGTCGGAGTTCACCAGCGGGATGACTTCGAGTTTGAGGACGACATTTTCGTATTCGATGCTGGTGCCGCTGTTGTAATTGCCGCCACTGGTGCCGCCTTGGGTGGGAATGGCGATGCGCTCGCCGCTGGTGATGGTGCCCTTTTGGTTGTTTGAGGTGAAGATGCTCGGACGGGAGAGCACGCTGAAGTCCGATCGTATTTGAATGGCGTTCAAAAAGACGCTGAGATCGCCGATTTGGCCGTAGGCACGCAGCCCAGAACCAGAGGCAAGAGAACCAGGATTGAAAGTATCTTGCGCGGGAGTGCCAGGAGTTCCTGGAACGGCTGGTATAGAGCCTGGGTCACCGGGGGTTCCAGTGCCGGGTATTCCAGGTGTTCCGGGTATAGCTGGGATCAATTTATTGAGGATCGGAAATAAAGGACCTAAACCGCCACCGCCGCGACTGACAAAATCACCGCCTCGGTAAAGATAATCCAGCCCAGTTTCCATACCTTTCCCAAGCGCCAACTGCCCGATGACGGTGGAAATCATGACTTGGTCCGGTTTCACGTCGATTTGATCCAACAGGCGCTCGATGATTTCTAGGCCGGAGGGCGGGCCTTGAACGACGATGGAGTTGGTGATGTTGTCGGCGACGAGCAGGGTGCGGCCGACGAGAACGGATTCGGGAGCGGAACTGACATCGGGATCGCCGAGGCCTCCACTTCCACCGCCGCCACCGCCGCCACCACCTCCACCAAAGCCGCCGCTGGATCCGCCACCGCCGGATGAGGAGCCGCCGAAGTTGGCTCCGGTGCTGTTGTTGCGGCTGCCCCCACGACTTGAGTTGGAGGCTTGGCCGCTGTTAGCTTGTGCACGGTTTCCGCCACCTTGGGCACCGCCGGCAGCTCCGCCTTGGGCGCTGCCGCCGCTGTCGCCGGTGCCGCTGAAGGCGCGGGTGAGGGCGTCGCCGGCGATGGGTAGGAACTCTGAGACGGTGAGGAAGCGAAGTTTGCGGCGAAGGAAGTTTTTCTCGCTGGTCTCGACGTCGAACTCGCGGACGAGGCCTTCCACGAAGAGGAGGTCCACGGGGCGGCCCATGACGAAGATGCGGTTGGTGCGGGGATCGGGGATGATTTGGACGGGGGTGTCTTCACCTCCGCCGCCGGTGGGTGCAGCGCCGTTTATTTGGGGAATGCCTCCGGGAGGCGCGGCTTGCGCGGCGTCGGCGCGCTGGATGCCGGCGGTTTTTTGGCTGGATTGCTGGGCAGTGAGCAGGGTGGTGAGGGTGTCGGCGATCTCGGTGACGTCGGCGAATTGGACTTTGATGAAGCGGGTGCCTTGGACAGAGCCGGGTTTGTCGATTTCCTTTTTAAGGTCGATGAGCTTGCGAATGAGCGAGGTGTTTTCGGTGATGACGATGGCGGAGGCGTTGGCGACGGCGGCGATGGAGCCGTAGGCACCGAATTGGCCAATGATCTGGGTGAAGGTGTTGACGGCCTCGGCGGGCTTGATGTAGCTGAACGTCATGACATAGGAAATGACGGCGTCGCCACTGGGCAGGGTGTCGTTTTCGTTGTAAACCGAGATGCCGCGGGCGGTCGGGCGGATGCCGCTGGTGTGGGTGAGGATGTCGAGATTGGGAGACTCGGCGTCAGGGACGAAGACGAAGCCTTCGATGGTGGCTGCTTTTTTGAGGAGTTCGGCGGCCTCGGCGAAGGTCAGTGGGTCTTGGGGGGTGGCTTCTTGGACGAAGGAGAACTCGGCGACGGCGGCGGCGGCGGAGACGATGACGCGGCGGCCGGTGTAGGTCCGGTAGAGGCCGGAAAGAGCGTTGCCGGTGAGTTTGGGTTCGTTGATGTCGGCGATGATTTTGGTCTCTCCCAATGGCACACTGGGTTTCGCGTCGGGAGCACCGGCTGGGGCGGGCGGGACGACGCCGGGAACGGGAACTCCAGGAGGAGCGGCCGGGGCGGGTTCTTGGCCAAATACGGGGGCGCAACCGAGGAGAAGAAGGGCGATGGAGCGTGTGACGGACATGGAGAAAAGTGGGAATTTCAAATTGGAGAATTAGTTACCGCGGCGGGCCGGGCGCTGGCCAGATTGGGCTGCGGGCACGGGCTGGGCCACCGGGGCACCGGCTTGGACGGGCGGCGGGACGACGCGCGGGCGCGGTTGGCGCTGCGGCACCTGGCCGGCTGGCACGGGTTGAGCGGGCGGCTGGCCGGGCACGGGCGGCGGGGCAACTTGCGGCGGGGCTTTGGCGGCGGCGATGGTGAGAAGTTTCTCCTCGAAGCTGACGGTGCCGGTCACGGAGCCAGAGGACATGTTGACGACGGTGCCGAGCGGGTTGCCTGGCTTGCGGGTGACGCCGAGGATTTTGAAGCCGCTTGTCGTTTTGTTGGAATCGACGATGATGCGCTCGTCGGGTTTTTTCTTATTGATGAGCGTGACGCGGTAGCCGTCTTGGTCGCTGATGGGGGAAACGCCGATGAGTGCGTAGTCATCGAGCGGGTTGTTCGCCGGCCCTGCCTCGGGTGGCGGTGGTTTGGAGGTGAACGGGGAGTTGGTCCACAGGCTCGTGTAGCGGGTGATGGGCGCTTTTTTGGGTAAATCCGCTGCGGCCAAGCCGCTAAGGGCGAGGAGGAGGAGGACGGAATTGGAGGCTGGAAATTTCAAAATGCGCGCGGGTTAAATGGTGAGCGGGACGAACCATTGCTCGATGGTGGCGGTGCAGTCGATTTTGGTGTCGTCCTGGCTCGGGGTGAGCCGGATTTGTGAGGCGATGCGGAGCTGGTCGGGCAGGTTGAGCTTGTCGAACCATTGATAGAGCGCCTGCTCGGTGCCGGTGACGGTGATTTGGATTTTGGCCCGGTGGTAGTGGCGGCCCTCGGCGGAGTCGGTGGGAAGGGGTTTTTGGGTTTTGATGGTGAGGCCGGCGGTCTTGGCCTCGCTCTCGGCGAACTGCTGGAGCTTGGTTTGGACGTCTTGATTGGCGGCGGGCTGGGGTTCGTGCTCGGCGAGCCAGGTCATTTGGTCGGTCACTTGGGCGCTGCTTTCGCGGAACATCTCGGCGGTGGCGAGCTTTTGCTTGGCTTGGTCGCGCCGGGTGTTGACTTCTTGGCGCTGGGTGGTGGCGAAGTTGAAAACAAGCAGGTTGAGAATCGCAAATCCGGCGATGGCGAAGAAGAGGATCAGTTTTTTTTCGCGGTCGGACATGGAGAGGAGGTGAGAAATGAACGGGCTGTTGAGCGTTTAATGCCGTGGCGGGTGGGTTTTGTCGGTGAAATCAAGGCTGCGCGGAGGGAACTTCAGCGCTGAAGACGAACTCCCAGCCGCGAGTGGATTGGTTGGGCTCGGGCGTCTGCCACTTGAAATTGGCAAGGTCGGTATTTTTGCCGAGGTTGAGGCTGAAGGAATTGACGGCTTGGAGTTGCGGTGCCTCGCCGGTGAGTTTGATTTCGGTGGCGTTGATGTCGGCGATTTTGAGGCGGAGGCCGCTGTTGGGCGGGATGCAGGCGGAGATGCGGCTGAGGATATCGACCGGCGCATTTGCCAAATCGACGACGTGGGCGAGTTCGTCCCACTTGGCGATGTGGGCGGCGTAGGCCTCGCCCTCGGGGGCGGCGGCGGACGCTTGTTGGAGGAGGTTTTGAGTTTCTGAGTGATCCTTCCAGAGGCCGTAGCCGAACCAGCCGAGGATGCCGAGGTAGATCAGGGCGACGGCGGCGGCTCCGAGGATGAGAGTCTGGCGGCGCTGGGCTTCGCGGCGGGCGGCGCGGACGTCCGCCGGAAGCAGTTTGCTGAGCGGAGTGGGCAAGACGGGTGCCGGGCGGGGCGAAATTTCGACCGGTGCCTTGAAGGCGGCGACGAGGGCCGCGGCGTTAGAATTTTCCGAGCTCGTCCACAACGCGACGCGGGCAGGCTCAATCTCAAGGCCTTGCATGGACAGCTGGATGAGCGCGAGGCGGATTTCCCGGGCGAGCGCTTCGTCGGGCTGGGCGGAGGTGCCGGAAGTGGCTTGGCAATAAACGAGATTTCCCTGATGCGAGAGGGCGAATACCCAGCGGCCGAATTCTTTCCAGACGGCGAGCGCGTCTCCGGTGAGCGGGTAGGCGCGGGCGGAAATATCGAAGCTTTTGGGGCCGCGTGGCGGCATTTCGCCTTCGCCGGGAGCGCGGAGCTGGATGGAGACGAGAGCGGTGTTTTCCGCCTCGCGGGCAATGACGAAGAGGTCGGTGAGCTGGCCGGCCATCGGGTCCGGGCGGAGGCCAAGGCGCTCGGCATGGAGGGCGGCGAGGTCGGGGAAAAGCGCGTCGTCATCGCTGGAGACGCGCATCGGGATGGCGGTGATGGACTTCACCGGGAAAAACAGGAGCAGATCGCCGGCCGGGAGGTCGGTGAGATCCGCGGCGCGCTCGATGGCGGTGGCGGCGTGGAGGGTGAAGGCGGCACCGGCGGTTTGGCTGGTCCAGATTTCCCAACCAGATTCGCCGGGGACGAGAAGAATGTTGTCAGTGGGTTTGCTCACGGGATGATTTCTTCAATGCGTTCGAGGAGGGCCGGTTTCCCGGTGCGGTTGCGAATGATCGCGGTGATTTTGCGTTTGGCACCTTCGGCGAAGCCGATGCTCTCGATGCGGGTGGTGGTGTCGTTCACGGTGAAGCGTTTGGCAATGTCTGGGCGACCATTTGCGTCTATTCCCAAAAGATCAAGCGCGGCGGCGGCATTTTGGTAAGGCACGTCGTCGAGGGTGTCGCGCACGCCATCGGTGCCGCGGACGGTTTCGGGGATCACGTCGGCCTCCTCCACGGAAATCTCGGCGGCGGCGGCGATCAACTCGGCGGAGGCTTCATTCAAATCGAGCGGGCCGCTGCTCCAGATGGTGAACCAGTTCCGCCAATCCGGGCGGACGGCTTCGACGAGGTCCATGCCGCGGACGAGGCTGACTTCATCGACATCGTAAAACGGTCGGTTGAAAGGCTGGTTGATGCGGCCCTCGGCTTCGTAGTATTTTTTTTCCGCGCCGTTGAGTTGCTCGTCGTCGTCGGCATCGACCCAGTCGGCGAGTGCATCGGCGATTTCTTGGGCGTCTTCGAGTTCGAGTCCCCAGTCGATGAACATGGATTTGAGGAGGGCTTTGTCGCCTTGGAGAATGAGGGCGTTGATATTGAAGCGGCCGCCTTCGGTGGTGATTCGGACTTCGTAGCTCTCGCCGGTTTCGCCGTTGTTGAAGTGGAGGAGTGGATCGGAGCGTTTGACGACGGGGTTTGCGCCGACGGCGATGCCCATTTCCGCGACTTGGCGGGCGCGCGAGCCGTGGACCTTGGCGGAGGCGAGTTCCATGTCGAAGGAGATCACCCGCAGCGTGGCCATGCAGGCCATCGAGAGAATCGCGATCAGCCAGAGCACCGCCATGAGCGCGGCACCGCGAGATTTCCAGGGGCTGACGGGTGAGGAAATCATTGCGTAGGAGGCTGGAGCACAGGAGGTTGCACACCGCCGACGGGATTTTCCCCGGCACCGATTTGGATGGGCGGGACTCCGCCGTTCTCGCCGCCGGCAGGAGCGCCGCCTTGCTGCATTTGGCGCATCAGGACTTCCGGGTTTTGCTTGGGCGGGAGCCAGAAAACCTGGCGGATTTCCTCGCCCTTGGCCCCGATGGCCATGGTGAGTTCGATTTGCAGCGGCAGGCGGCCCTGCGCTTCCCAGTCGAATTGCCATTCCATCGAGCGGCCGTCGAGGGCGCGCCATTCAAAGTAGGCGACATCGGTGAGGAGGACGATTTCCGCGAAGGGTTTCTTGTCGCCGGCGGCCGATTTGAAGGCGGAGGCGGAGTCTTCGAGAATTTCGTTTTCGTAGTATTTCAGGACGATGTCGAGGTAGCCGCTGCGACGTTTCACCGTGCTGAGTTGGACGGCTTTGGCGATGCGGGCCTGGCCACCCCAGGTGAAACTGAGCGGGACGTTTTGGAGCGTGAGGTCGGAAATGTAGCGGGCACCGGAATCCTCGACTTTGAGGTCGAGGCGGGTGTTTCCGGGCAGGGAGGTGAAGCGCCGGTTGAGCAGCTCGAAAAACGCTTGGTGGAGCATTTCCTCGTTCTGAGTTTCCACGATCGTATTCCCCAAGGCCAGCGAGGTGCGGGCGGTGGTGAAAACCATGCCGACGAGGATCGCCAGCAAGCCCATGGCGATGACGAGTTCGAGCAGGGTGAAGCCGCGAGGCCGGGATTTGACGGAGGTCGTGATCATGGCTGATACATGCGGCCGTAGCGCCAAGTGTCCACGCTGCGGGTTTGCCACTCGCCGTTGGCGAACCACTTGGCTTCGACTTTGATGAGATACATTTCCTGAAGAAGCTGGCCGTCCTCGTTTTCGAGGTTCTCGATCAGCTCGACGGTGGTGTCGAGCTCGATGCCGGTGTCGCCGACGTTGGTGTTGGTGGTGCCGATTTCCAGAACTGGCAGAGAAAGCGTCTCGTCGAGCGCGCTTTCCAAAATTCGGGTGATCCGCAGTTCGCTCTGGGCGAGTCCGGCGACGGCGGCCATGCGATGCAGCGCAACGGCAAATCCGGTGGCAGCGATGCCAAAAACGGCGAGCGCGAGAATCATCTCAAGGAGAAGAAATCCGCGTTTGCCGGGATGGAGAGAGCGGGTCATCGGGCTTCGAGCTGGCTGTCGCGGATGGTGGCGGTGAGCGGGTGGTAAATGTCTTCCGACCAGCTTTTATCGAGCTCGATGCGGACGGATATTGGTTCGCAAAGCCCGTCGGGATCGAAGCGCCAGACGTGGACGGCTTTTTTGACGGTTGGCAGCCATTCGTCGGAATTCCAACGGCGGATGAGGACGGCCATCCCGTTTTCAAGATTGAGCTGGCGGTTTTCATCGGCATTTACGCCCTCCGCTTCGGACTCATTGCGGCGGTTTTTCTTCTCGCTCAATCCGGCCTGCGCCAGTGGCAGGAGGCGGACCACGCCTTCGCGAAATTCTAGGGCGTAAGGCGTCTGGTTGAGAATCGCGATGGTGCGGGCACGCTTGGCCATGAGTTCGATTTCGCCGGAGGTGTTGCGCAAATTCCGCTCGTCGGACGAATAAATCATCAGCCCGACCGCGCCGCCCACGACGATCGCGGCGATGGCGAGCACCATGACGATTTCAATCAGCGTGAAGCCCCGCTGCGGCTCAGTCGTCCTGGCTGCTGAGATCATCTGGGGAGCCTTCCTGGCCGTCCGGGCCTTTGCTGAACATTTCAAAATCGTTGGCGCGCTTCTTGCCCGGGAATCGGTAGCCGTATTCCGCGCCCCACGGGTCTGGCGGGAGTTTGCTCATCACCTGCACCCAGCGGCGTGGCACCGGCGTGCTGGATGGCTTGTCTTGGAGCGCTTTTAAACCTTGTTGGGTGGTGGGAAATGAGCCGGCGTTGAGCTTATACATGGCAAGTGCGCTCTCGAAGCTTTTGAAATCCGACTCGACTTGGCGGAGTTTCGCCGCGTCGCCGATGCCGCGCATCGCGAAAATCGCGCCACCGAGGATCATGGCGATGATGCCGAGCACGATGACCATTTCAAGCAAAGTGAAACCGGAGCGGCGGCGGGAATTGGGAGCGGGATGGTGGATTTTCATAAAGAGTGCGATTTTGCGTCTGGCGTTAGCCTTTCAGGGATGAAAACGCCGTGCCATTCAAAAGTTGTCAGAAATATACTGCCGCGCATGAAGATTTGGGTTTTGCGGGCTAAGGAGTGACGACCTTATTGTCGCCCTCCACGATAAGATTGCCGGAAGCGGGATCGCCATGGGACAACTTCTTATCCGCCTCCAACAGACGGAAGGGAACTTCCTTGTGGTGGCGCACGACGGCGTCTTTACCGATCCAATTCAGCGTGGGCACGGCACACCGGACCTTGGGTTGGATTGGATGGCACCTTGGAGGCGACCGCGATGAACCTTGGAGCATCCTGAATCAACCTCGGGGCTTGTGGTACAAGCCTTGGCACGGGCCGGATGAAAATGTGCCTCGGCTTTCTCAGTCGGGAGAATCATCCGGCTGAGACAGTCGGAATCCATTCGGAACAATTCCTTGCCAGCCGCCTCGGATTTCCCAAGCCTTGCGCCTCATTTTTTAGATCATGAACAAAGTCCTTATCATCGGAGCCGGCGGAGTCGGCAGCGTCGTCGCCCACAAATGCGCCATGGTTCCCGAGGTTTTCGGGGAAATTACCCTCGCCTCGCGGACGCTCTCGAAGTGCGACGCCATCGCCGCCGAGGTGCAAAAACGCACCGGTCGCGTGATCGCCACCGCCAAGGTGGACGCCGACAATGCCGAGGAAACCGCCGCACTCATCCGCAAAACCGGCGCGAAGCTGCTCATCAACGTCGCCTTGCCTTATCAAGACCTCAATTTGATGGACGCTTGCTTATTAGCCGGTTGCGACTACATGGACACCGCGAATTACGAGCCGCTCGATGTCGCGAAATTCGAATATTCCTGGCAGTGGGCGTATCAGGAAAAATTTGAAAAAGCCGGACTCTCCGCGCTGCTCGGCTCGGGCTTCGACCCCGGCGTGACCAATGTTTACACGGCTTGGGCGTTGAAACACCATTTCGACGAGATTCATACGCTCGACATTATCGACGTGAATGGCGGCAACCACGGCAAGGCTTTCGCCACCAATTTCAACCCGGAAATCAACATCCGCGAGGTCACCGCCGAGTGCCGTCATTTTGAAAACGGCGGATTCGTCGAGACCGCGCCGATGTCCACGCACCAGGCGTTCACCTGCCCGGACGGCGTCGGCACCTACGAAATTTACCGGATGTATCACGAAGAACTCGAATCGCTGGTGAAGCACATTCCCACGATCCGTCGCGCGCAGTTCTGGATGTCGTTCTCGCCCAACTATTTGAAGCATCTCGAAGTGCTCCAGAACGTCGGCATGACCCGGATCGATCCGGTGATGTATCAAGGCGTGGAAATCGTGCCGCTGCAATTTCTCAAGGCGGTTTTGCCGAATCCGAGCGACCTCGGCGTCACCACCAAGGGCCGCACCTGCATCGGCAACGTCATCACCGGCCTCAAGGACGGCAAGCCGAAGGCGATCTACATTTACAACATTTGCGACCACGAAGCCTGCTTCGCGGAAGTCGGCTCGCAGGCGATTTCCTACACCACCGGCGTGCCAACGATGATCGGCGCCAAGCAAGTGCTCTCCGGAGATTGGCGCAAACCCGGCGTTTGGAACATCGAACAACACGATCCAGACACCTTCATGGCCGACCTGAACGCGCACGGGCTGCCGTGGCAATTCATCGAACTCACTCCGGAACAAGCAGCTGCATTTCAGGTGGCCTAATCGGTTTTGCCGGGAACCCGGCGAATTTCCACTTGTCAGCGGAAAGTGCCCATCCCATCCTGACCGCCATGATCCGGCTTGAGAAAATCCAACAGGCGGGTTGTTTCACTCCTAGGATTTCCTGTTGATAAGCTTGGATATGATCGATACCGCAGACCGGCTAATAAGCCACCTTGAGACCAGCAGGCAGGGCTCCGCCCAGCCAATTTGCGCAATCGATACCGAGGCGGACAGCCTCCATCGCTACCGGGAATCGCTCTGTCTGATCCAATTCGCCGACCGCGCCCAGTGCGTCTTGATCGACCCCTTGGCGATCGATGACCTTTCATCCCTCGGAGAATACCTGTCGTCGGCGGTCGTCTGGATGCACGGTGCTGACTACGACATGACGATGTTCAAGCGGCAGTTCGGCGAGCTTCCAGCGGTGGTCTATGACACGCAAATTGGCGCGAGATTGCTCGGCGTCCGGCGCTTCGGCTTGGGTGATTTGGTCAGCCATTATTTCAGCGTGGATCTCTCGAAATCTTCGCAAAAGGCGGATTGGGGCAAGCGCCCGCTCTCGCCCAAAATGATCGAATACGCGCTCAACGACGTCCATTACCTCTTGGACATGGGCGACATGATCGTGGCCGCGCTGAAGGAAAAAGGCCGCTACGAGTGGTTTGAGGAAAGCTGCATCGCCGCCCGTCAGAAGGTTTTAGATCGGGATGACGCCAAAGAAGAAATCTGGCGCGTCCAAGGCTCCGGCAAGCTTGATCCGTATGGCCTCGCCTGCCTCCGCGCGCTCTGGCAGTGGCGGGATGGCGAAGCAAAAGCTTGGGATCGACCGTCATTCATGGTCGCTCCCAACCGCCAACTTCTCGAATGGAGCATCGACTTGGCCGCAAAAAAGAACATCGCGCTGCCGCATCATTTCCGCCCCGAACGGGCCAAGCGCTTCCGAACGGCGTTGGATGCCGCATTGGCGCTTCCAGAAGCGGAATGGCCGGAACGCCCACCCGGCAAGCGCCGCAAGCGCGACCGCGATTTTGAAGCGAAGGTGGACGCCTTGATCGCCACGCGCGAAAAAGCCGCCGCAAAACTCGACATCGAAGGCTCGCTCATCGCGCCCCGCGCCGTTTTGGAGTCCCTGGCCGCAGGCGATGCCCAGCCCGCCGACGTGCTCCTCAACTGGCAGCGCGAGTGCCTCGGCATGACCGTGTGACTTTACAGCATGTAAGTGGCTTACGAAGAGTGGTTTGAACGCTATTTGAAGCGGTGAAAAAAACCGCTTTTTTCGCGAGAACTTCCTTGTCTCTCGGGGCTGAATTTCAGACCTTTCGGTCCCACTATGTCCGAGTCTTCGAACGAGCCACAAAAAGCCGAAACCCAAGTCGCCGCGGCGCAGGTTTACGACGCCGCCCAAATCGATAAGCTGGAAGGCCTCGACGCCGTTCGCAAGCGCCCCGGCATGTATATTGGCGACCCCGACGAGCGCGGTCTTCATCACTGCGTTTTCGAGGTTCTCGACAACTCGATCGACGAGCACTTGGCCGGTTATTGCAGCCGCATCAAGGTGGCCATTCACGTCGATGGCTCAGTTTCCGTCGCTGACAACGGCCGGGGAATTCCGGTGGACATGCACTTGAAATTTGGCATGCCCGCCGTGGAGCTCGTCCTCACCAATCTCCACGCCGGAGGCAAATTCGGCCAAGGCGCTTACAAGTATTCCGGCGGCCTCCACGGCGTCGGCGCGAAGTGCGTTAACGCCCTTTCTGACTGGTTTAAAGCGGAAATCATGCGGAATGGAAAAGTCCATTTGATCGGCTTCGAGCGTGGCAAAACCACGATTCCGCTACACGTCATCGGCGAGGTCGATGCCGGTAAGACTGGCACGATGATCACCTTTTTTCCGGACGCCACGATCTTCGTCGATACCATCGAATTCAAATTCGACCGCCTCGCCACACGCCTCCGCGAGCTCGCCTTTCTCAACCCCGGCCTCACCATCGATCTCGAAGACGAGCGCCCCGAATCCGCCAAGAAATCGAGTTTCTTCTACCAAAAAGGCATCGAAGAATTCGTCGCCCAGCTCGGCGAAAACAAAACGCTCATTCACGACGATCCTGTCATCCTTCACGGCAAGCGCGCCATCGACCTGGATTACGATGGCAAGAAAACTACCGACGACGTCTTCGCCGACGTGGTTTTCCAATACAACGACTCTTACAACGACCAGATCCTCTGCTTCGCCAACTCCATTCCTAACGGCGACGGCGGCACTCATCTCACCGGCTTTCGCACCGCTCTCACCCGCGGCATCAACCAATACGCCAAGGTCAATAAAATCCTTAAAGACAAAGACCCCGCGCTAACTGGAGACGACTGCCGCGAAGGTCTCATCGCGATTATTTCGGTGAAAATGCCGAACCCGCGCTTCAGCTCGCAGACCAAGGACAAACTCGTCAACAGCGAGATTGAAGGCGTGATTTCCTCGATCGTTTACGAGGGTTTGATGCAGTTTTTCGAGGAAAATCCGGGCCTAGCCAAGCGCATCATCGAGAAATCCATCAACGCCGCCCGCGCCCGCGATGCCGCCCGCAAAGCCCGCGAAACGGTCCGTAAATCCGCTCTCTCCGGCGGCGGTCTGCCAGGAAAACTCGCCGACTGTTCTGAGCGCGATCCCTCGAAGTCTGAGCTCTACATTGTCGAAGGAGACTCCGCCGGTGGCTCCGCCAAACAAGGCCGCGACCGCCGGACTCAGGCGATTTTACCCCTCCGCGGCAAGCTCATCAACGTCGAGAAATCCCGCCTCCACCGTGCGCTCCAGAATAAGGAAATCCAGTCCATGATCACCGCCATCGGCGCAGGCATCGGCGACGGCGAACAAGAAGGCGCATTCAATATCGAAAAAGTCCGCTACCACAAAATCGTCATCATGACCGATGCCGACGTGGACGGCTCGCACATCCGCACCCTGCTCCTCACATTCTTCTGCCGCCACATGCCGGCCCTCGTGAAAAGCGGCTACCTCTACATCGCCCAGCCGCCGCTTTACTTGGTCAGCCGGAAAAAACGCCAAGAATACGTGCAGGACAACGACCAGCTCAACAAGATCCTCATCGACCTCGGTGCTGGTGAAGTCGAACTCCGCACCTTCGACCAATCCCGTATTTTCACCCCGGATGAGCTCAAGGTCATTCTCGAAAACCTCTCCTCGCTCTCGCGCTTTTCGACCACCATCGAAGGCAACGGCGGCAATTTCAAAGACTACCTCAACGCGCGCATCAACGGCATCTTACCAGAGTTCATGATCCGCATCCGCACCGGCAACGACGAGGCACTCACCTACTTCTCCAAGGAAGCCGACCTCCGCGCCTTTGCCGCCCAGAACCGTGATCTCCGCTTGTTCGACGAGATTCTCACCGAGGAGGAAATCGCCGCTCACACCGGCCCGTCTCGTCGCGCGAATCTCCACGAACTCCACGAGTCGCACGCGATCGCTCGCATTTTCTCTCGCCTCACCGAGTGCGGCATCGATACGTCCGTCTTCTTCAACGACGACACCCCGATCTTCGAAATCCTGGAAGGCGAGGGCGAAAAACAAAAAATTACCCCCGTCTTCGCTGTCCCTGAAATTCTCGGTAAAGTCCTCGAAATTGCCAGCCGCGGCGTTCAGATCAAGCGTTTCAAAGGCCTCGGCGAAATGAATGCCAAGCAGCTCTTCGAAACCACCATGGACCCGGAAGTCCGTCAGTTCCTCCGCGTCCGCCTGGACGAGGACAACGCCGTCGAAGCCGACAAAATGTTCGACGTCCTCATGGGCGACATCGTCGAGCCCCGCAAACGCTTCATCGAAGACAACGCCCTGAACGTGAGAAACTTGGATGTCTAATCCTGATCCAAAGCTGACCAAGGAAAAAATTCTCGCTGCCTTGGATGCGATCAATGTCCTTCTTGAAAAGAAGGGTGTCATTGGAGAGCTTTGTATATTCGGTGGAGCTACCATGATTCTTGCCTTCGACGCACGCCCTTCCACTCGTGACGTTGATGCGGTTTTTGTTCCCAAAAGCGAAATTTCCAAAGCTGCGGAACAGGTTGCGGAGGCGCTCGGTCTCCCGGCTTCATGGTTAAACAACGGGGTCAAAGGTTTCGTCTCGGCCACCGGCGATTTGACAGAAGAAGGGATGCCCCAGTGGCCTAATCTTCGAATTCTCAGGCCGTCATCCCGCTATCTTCTGGCGATGAAGTGCATGGCCAGCCGAGTGGCCGGTTATGACACCGGCGGTGATCAGGACGACATCGTTCGCCTCTGCAACGAACTCAATTTCAAGCAGGCGGAAGAGATGCTGAACGTGGTTTGCAGCTACTATCCGGCGAATCTGATTCCCGCCAAGACCACATTTTTTGTGGAGGAAATCGCGGAGCTATTGAGAGGAGGCACGCCGTGATCGCCCTTGCACTCCCCATGAAACAAGCCTTTGCGGCGATTCAAAGCAGTGAGGACTTCGGCTACATGATCCGTGATTTTCTGGATCGTTTCAGAGACGAGCCAAGTTTCTCTCTCATCGCGGAGGAACCGACATTTCTTGCCCCGAGACTCGATGACAACGGGCTGGCGGATGCGTATTTGGCAGCTACTGCCGCTTGGCTCGCTAACAAAAATTGTATTCCAATTCCCGCATGGGCCAAAGGCTCATCGCGAGCTCTTCAAACCCCGTGGTTTGCAGCTCGCAGCCATAAACTTCGTATGCTCCTTCTCCAAGAAAGCCCATCGGAATTCCGCGTCCGTAATCTCTTCGTCTCCGCCAATGCGCTTCATCGAGCTTAATGTATTACATTGCAACACATCGCAATAACGCTAAGATCATCCCATGACCACCACCCTCTCCGTTCGGCTCCCGGAAGATCTTTCCAATCGCCTCGCCTCCATCGCCACGGAGACGGAGCGTAGTAAATCCTACCATCTCCAGAAGGCGCTTGAATACTACTTTGACGAAATCTCGGATTTTGAGATCGCCAAAGATCGCCTTCACTCCACCGAGCCAGAAATTGAGCTCGCCGCAGTCCTCCTCGAACTCCAAGCGTGAAGCTCGTTTTTAAAAAGCCCGTGATCAAAGAACTCAAGCGTCTCGGCGCTGCAGAGTCTTTGCGCGTGGTCATGGCGATTACTGAGGAACTCAGTGATCAACCGCAACGCCATAAGCCTCTCGTCGGCCCACTCGCCGGACTCCGCAGCCTGCGCGTGGGAGACATCCGAGTCATTTTCGCCATCCTAACAAATCCTGAACGAGTGGTGATTCTCCGAGTGGGACACCGCAAAGATGTTTACGATTCACCACTGCCTCATCCCGAAGACTAAATTCATTTCACCATGTCCGAAGCTAACATTAAACCGATCAACGTCGCCGAAGAGCTTTCCAAGTCCTTCTTGGAATACTCGATGTCGGTGATTATTTCCCGCGCCCTTCCGGATGTCCGGGATGGATTGAAGCCCTCTCAGCGCCGCATCCTGTATGCCATGCGCCAGCTCGGAGTCGGCCCCGGAAAACCCCACGTCAAGTGCGCCAAAATCGTCGGTGAAACGATGGGTAACTTCCACCCGCACGGCGACATGTCGATCTACACCTCGCTCGTCAACATGGGCCAGCCGTGGTCGATGCGGGAAATGCTCATCGATGGCCAAGGTAACTTCGGTTCGGTGGAAGGCGACTCTGCGGCTTCCATGCGTTACACCGAGGCGCGTCTCCATCCGCTCGGCCTCGCGATGATGGATGATCTCGACAAGGACACGGTCGATATGATTCCCAACTACGATGGCTCACAGTTAGAGCCGTCTGTCCTACCCTCCGCATTTCCTAACTTCCTAGTCAACGGCAGCACCGGCATCGCCGTCGGCATGGCCACCAACCTCGCCTCGCACAATCTCGGCGAAGTTGTCGATGCCATCTGCGCGCAAATTGATAACCCAGAGATCACACTGCCCGAGTTGATGCAGTATATGAAAGGCCCGGATTTCCCGGTGGCCTGCGAGATCCGCGGCATCCGCGGGATTGAAGAATATTTCCGCACTGGCCGTGGCTCGATGCGGATGCGCGGGAAAATGGAGATTGAGGAAAACGCCAATGGTAAGGCGATGATCATCATCCGCGGCGTGCCTTACGGCGTGAACCGCGCGACGCTCCAGGAGCGCATCGCCGAGTTGGTGAACGAAAAGATCCTCACCGGTATTTCCGGCATGCGCGATCTATCTGCCGAAGATACCTGCATCGAAATCGAGCTCAAGCGCGACGCCCGCCCGGCAGTTGTCGTCGCCCAGCTCTTCAAGCTTACTTCCATGGAGACCTCGTTCTCCGTGAACATGCTCGCGATTCACAAGAACCGCCCGAAGCAACTTTCGCTCAAGGAAGCCATCGACGCCTACATCGAGCACCGCCGCGAGGTGGTGATCCGACGCACCCGTTATCTATTAGGCAAAGCGGAAGAACGCGCGGAGTTGCTCGAAGCCTTCCTTCTCGCCCTTGGTCACCTCGATGATTTTATCAAGATCATCCGCTCCTCGAAAAACCGCGATGAAGCCCGCGAGCGTCTTGCCGCTTACAGTTTTCCCACCGCCACTGCCGAAGCGCTTGGCATCCTGATCCGTTCTCAACCGACGATTTCCGGAGACACCTATTTCTTCAGCGAGCGTCAGGTGAATGCCATTCTCGAACTCCGCCTCTACCAGCTCACAGGCATGGAGCGCGACAAGGTGAAAGCAGAATACGACGCCGTGCTTGCCGATATTTTGGACCTCATGGACATTCTCGCCCGTGAGGAAAGAGTGCTCACCATCATCAAGGACGAGCTGCGCGTCATCAAAGACCGCTTCGCAACTCCACGGAAGTGCAACATCGTCGCCGAAGTCGGCGAGGTCGCCATGGAAGATCTCATCGCCAATGACGCGATGATCGTCACGCTCTCGCATCGCGGCTACATCAAGCGCACGCTTTCTAGCGAATTCCGCGTCCAAGGCCGTGGTGGAAAAGGCCTCAAAGGCATGGAAACCCGTGGCACCAAGAAGGACGAAGCCGCTGATTTCATCGAGCATCTCTTCAGCGTTCAAGCGCACGACTACCTACTATTCTTCACCAACACCGGCCGTATGTATGTGGAGCGAGTTTACGAACTCCCGGAAGGCTCGCGCACCGCGATGGGCCGCAGCATTCAAAATGTGCTCAACCTCAAACCCGAGGAAAAAATCGCGGCACTCCTCCGCCTTGAGCGAACGGTCGATGAGAATGGTAACGACATCACCTTCCGTGAGGAAGCCGGCTATGTCTTCTTCGCCACCCGCAGCGGCAAGGTGAAGAAAACCGCCGTCAACGATTTCAGAAACTACCGTAAAGACGGGATTATCGCGATCAACCTTGAGGAAAATAACGAGCTCATCGGAGTCCGTCTGACATCGGGTGGTGATGAAATCATCCTCGTCACGCACGAGGGGATGAGCCTCCGTTTCCACGAAGACGACACCCGCCCGCTTGGCCGTGGCACCGCCGGCGTCATGGGCATCCGCCCGAGCGAGACGGATTTCGTTATCGGCCTTGCGCTTGTCACCGAAGGCTCGACGCTGCTAGTCGCTTCTGAAAACGGCATCGGCAAGCGCACCACCTTCGAGGACTACCGCAAACAATCTCGCGGAGGCAAAGGCATCATCACCATGAAGGTCACCGACAAGACCGGCCCCGTCGTCGGGGCCGTCACCGTGACCGAGGCAGACGAGCTCATGCTCATGACCTCCAGCGGCCAAAGCATCCGTATCCGCGCCGCCGAAGTGCGTGAAACCGGTCGAAATGCCCAAGGTGTTAAGCTTCTAACACTCAAGGGTGCCGAAAAGCTCCAAGACATTTCCATCGTCATCGCAGATGGCGAGGACTCGACAAGCGATGACTTGTCCGGTGAAGGTGTCGAAACCGAAACTGAAGCGGGGCAAGACGAGGCAAGCGAATGATAGACAGGGATTAATTTCACCCTCACCGCCACCTCCGCGCTCTGGAAAGGTGCAAGACCCAGAGCGCGAGTTGGCTGTTATTTTGCAACCGTGATGCGGGCGGGGACGTCTTTGATCGAGATGCCGGCTTTGGTGAGGGCCTCCCAGACTTTGAGCAGCCGTTCGAGGGGGATGTTTTTATCCGCTTCGAGTTCGAGTTTGCGGCCGGGATTTTGTTTCTGATAGGCCGTGAGATAGGATTCCAACAAGCCTTCTGGCACGGCGAGGGAATCAAGCGTGACGTTTCCGCTGGCATCTAGGGCGATGGTCGAGCGGGTGTCGGCGACGGCGTCGGAGGGAATTTCCCGGACGGTCGGCAGCTCGATTCGCAGCACATCGCGCGGCTTCTTGAAGGCGGTGGAGACGATGAAGAAGACGAGCAGCACGAACAGGATATCGATCATCGGAATGACCGCCACTTGGCTACGGGTGGTTTTGGGTCGGTGGAAACGCATGGCGGATCAGGCGTTCGGGTTGGGCTTTTCGCAGGCGGAGGCGATATCCGCGAGCAGGGACTCGAGGCGGGCGGTTAGCATTTCGATGCGGCGGATGAAATAGCCGTGGGCGATCACGCAGGGCACTGCGATGGCGAGGCCGACGATGGTGGTGGTGAGGGCTTCTGATATGCCGCGAGCGATGGCGAGGTGATCCGAGTTATCTCCCAGGCCTTGGAAAATCCGGACCAGCCCGGAGGCGGTGCCGAGAAGCCCTAGCAGCGGGGCGATGGTGATAATGGTGTCGAGCACGGCGATGCCGGCGTGGAGGTGGAAGGTTTCTTCGCGGGCGGCGGATTCCACGGCGTGGGTGATTTCGGCGCGCGGCTTGCCACGGTGTTTGACGACGACGGCACAGAGGCGGGCGAGGGTGCTGGCTCCTTTTTCAAACTCCTTGAGAATGGGCTCCTCCTTGTCCGCCACGATGCGTTGCGGGAACTGATTCACTTCCAGCGCAAGCCCGCTCGGGATGACGCGGCGGCTGGAGAGAGAGAGAAGTTTATACAAGATGGCCATCATGCCCGCGATGGAAGTGAGGCCGAGCGGGATCATGAAAACTCCGCCTTTTTCGAGGAAATCCCAAACGATATGGATGCCGGTGAGATCGGTGGCGGCGAGGGTAAAGATGGAAGATTCGAGCATGGTGGTGAGTTAGAAATAGAAGTTAAAAATGAGTTCGAGCGGTTCCTTGGCGAAGTCTTTGCGGACCGCAGCGGGCATCGCAGGGATGTCCGCGTCGCGGATGGAATTGAGGGTGAAGCCTTTTTGGACCTCGCCGGTTGTCATGTCGCCGACGAATTGGACTGAGCGCACCCGGCCGTTGGTCTCGATGAAAAAGCGGACGGTGAGGAAGCCCGGGGTGATGAAGTCGCGGTGCCTGACGCAGTTGCGCTGCCATTCTAGCTCGACGGCGCGGCTGATGATTGCCTGATAGCGGCCGAGCGGGGAGTCCGTCACATCAAGGGCGCTGCGGCCGGTACGGGAAATCGAGCCAACGATGGCGGTCTTGCGCTGATAGCCGCGGAAACCGGGGTTGTTGGCGGGCTTGACAGCCGGAGGTTTGGGGAGCTCGGTGGGGTCGGGGGCTTGTTTGCCTGGTTTGGCCTGCTTCGGCGGGGTGGGTTTGATTTCGTTTTTCGGCGGGGCATCCAACGGGACTGGGACGTCCACCGAATTTGGGCCTTCCATCAACGCATCGCGCGGGGGAGGAGCAGATTGCGACGCGTCTTTGCCGGGGGATTCAGAATTTTCGCCGGGGACTGGATTGTCCGCGAGGGACGGATCTGGCATCGGGACAGGGGGCGTGGGAGTCGGAGTGATCGAGTTTTGGGGCTTGGCGGAGTTTCGCGGCTCGACTCCCTTCTGTGACGGCAGCGGCGGTGCGGCGGCATCCGGGGCACGATCACTGGTGGCAAGCGTGTCCCGCTCGCCGATGAACGAAGGTTTCTCGAGTGGAGTCGCCGCTTGGTCCTCGGTCGTCCGGGCAAATGCCGGCCTAGCGGGCGCGGCGGGCGGCGGCGCGGGCTGGCTCATGCCCACGATCGCGTCCGGGAAAATCATCACTGTCGTCTCCTGCGGCGGGGGTGGAGGCACCGGCTGATTTTTGCGGGATTGCTGCGATTTCAACGATGCGAGCCCTGCTAACAGCAAAATTCCCGTGTTCAGCAACAATGACAGTCCGAGCGCGAGTGCCCAAAGGCGCCCGTCCTTCCTGTGCAAGGCTGATGCTGATTCACTCGCTGACAACGCAGCCAACCTTGCCGGAAATCCCTTGCGAAGCAACACGTGATATCAACGGCTAAGCTCACCTTGGCAGCGGGCAAATGTCCCGCGAATGACCCATCATCGTGAGGAATCTCAACGCCAAATGTTTTAATTTCGTCACCTAAAATCCATGCGTCGGCGAATGCCTCTGACGAAATAGTCACATGACAATTTCGTTGCAACGAAATGGTAGCACGCGGGCGTCGAATTTTCGCAATTCATCATTATGCCCGTTGGCGATTTTGCCAAAATGTTTGGCACAATTGCTTCCACAACCAATATCCATGAAAAAAACAATTACACTCGGAATGCTCGCTTCATTGGGCCTACTTTCCGTCACCTCCGCTGCTTCGTTGTTTGGTGTCACCACTGATAACAAACTTGTTAGCTTCGATACTTCCGCTCCGTCTGTATTTCAAACGTCGGTGACGGTTACTGGTCTGTTTGATGCTGATGGCGTCACTCCCAATGCCAGCGGGGCGATCCTTAACCTGACAGCTCGCACGACCTCTGGCGGAGGTTTCCAACTCTTCGGAATTGATAACAATGCGAATGTCTACACGATCAATCTCGGTGGAGTCGCGACTCTTGTTTCCTCAACCTTTTCACCTGCTGGCTTCAGCGCTGGACTGGCTTACGACGTTTTAAGCGACAAATTAGTCTATGCCGGTGATGATGCGGAAAATTTCTCCCTCACCCTCGCGGGAGCCGCGACGGTCAACCCGGACTTCACCTACGCGGGTGGCGGCACACCTGCCATCTTCGGTCTCGGGATTGACCCGTTTTTTGGAACTGCATTCGCGATTGATGCCCTGAACGACAGTCTTTCCACCTCGTCGGAGACTTTGTTCCCCGCTGCTAGCGAACTTAGCATCGTGGGTGGCCTAGGTCTCAATGTCACTTCGCTTGGCGGTCTCGTCGTGGACCTCGATGGAAATCTCTTCGCCTCGCTCTCCACCGATGGCCTTACGTCCTCGCTCTACTCTATCAATGCCGCCACGGGAGCCGCCACCTCACTAGGCAGTTTCGGTGCGAACGTCGGTCTCAGCAGCATCGCCGTGCCGGAACCTTCCGCCGCACTCCTCGGTGGTCTTGGAGTGCTCGCACTACTCCGCCGTCGTCGGCTGTAATCCTTTTCATAGCCCTATATCTAAACAAACATCTATTATGAAATATACCACTATCACAACACTCGCCGGTCTCGCACTAGCGTCCTCCCTGCATGCGCAGGGCTTCAAGACCTCCGAGTTTTCCTACATGGCAGGAACACCCAGCGGAAACTTTAACTACGAGCCACTCGTCACCGTGGGTGACCGCGTGCCTCTTACGGGCGATGCGACCAAGTCATTCGCCATGGCCGGCATTCCAGATGCTTCTGGCATCTACCGCGACCGGGTCACGGGCGAGATCATCTTATTCTGCGCTCACGAAGTGGGCCGGGACATCCTCTCCACCGCGATCCCAGGTGAAACACCATTCCGCGGCGCTTATGTTTCCCGCTACGTCCTGAACAACGACGGTTCGGTAAAAAGCGGCAACGTCGCCTATACCCAAGTGTTCCAAGAAAATGCTCTTTGGGGCGCGACTCCACGTTCCGGCGCGCCAAGTGCTTTCACTCGCTTCTGCTCCGGCTCCTTTGCTGGACCTTCTCACGGACTTGACCGCCCGATGTTCCTCACCAACGAGGAAACCTTCGGCTCCGCTCAATTCTCGACGAGCAACGCTGCCAACCCAACAGGTGACAACCTCGGTGCACAATCCGTCGCCATTTTCGATGGTAAAATGCACACTTTACCAGCTCTTGGCCGCATCGGTCGTGAGACGACCATCGTTCAGCCTCGCCGCGATGCGAAAACTGTAGTTATCTCCACCGAAGATGCAGGAGCTCCTTCCTTCGTTTATATGTATGTCGGAACGAAGCAACGCCGCTCCGCCAGCGGCCTTGACAAAAACGGCCTCACCAACGGTGAAACCTACGTTCTTTGCTCCAAAAATCAGCATGACAACGAAGGCACTTTCATCAGTGGCTCACTTGCCGTGCAATGGCGCAAGGTCGATAATGCAAAAACCCTCAGCGACGCTCAATTGATCGCCGCCGTCGATGCACTCGGTGCTTTCGGTTTCGTTCGCGTGGAAGATGCAGAATTTGATCCAGCAGCTCCGACTCGTAATCTGTTCCTTGCTACCACTGGCGGCAGCTTAAGCAATCGCCTTGGTCGCCTCTATCAATTGACGATGAACCCCACCAACCCAGAGGCTGATGGCACACTCAACGTCGTTTATAATGCTGACACCATCATCACCCCAGGTGGTTCCGTCACGGGTGCAAGACTTGGTTCTCTTGAAAATGATCCAGACGGTGCCGGACCACTGGAATCCACGGGTTCGTTAGGCACCTACACTCGAATTGCTGGTGACATTGACGCCGGCATCGACTACCCAGTGAGCATCGACAACATCGCGGTTTCAAAGGACTTCATCATCTGCCAAGAAGATCGTAACTCCCCTGCCAATGAGGTGTTTGCCAAATACAACCGCAACGGCGCGATTTGGACGCTGGATCGCAACAACGGCAACCAAGCCAAACTGCAATCCACCTACAATTACGCTCAGATTCAAGCGCGTGACAGCCACGGTGCCTTGGATCGCGGACTTTGGGAAGCCACGGGTGTGATCGCAACCGACGAGTTCTTCGGCCCAGGCAGCTTCATCACATTCGTTCAGGCTCACAGCCAAGGGAACGTCTATCCTGTCACCGATCCTGTGCAATATCGCGGTAGCATCCGTTCCAATATGCCAGACGGCAACGGCGGCTTCCTGACACGCACTCAAGCTCGTGCTCAGTTCACCGAAGACGGCCAGATCATCCTGATGCGTCCAAAGCAGCCATAAGGATTCGAGAGGTTTTAGAACTTCTTTGATTTGATCATTCAAAAGACCGGTTCGGCCCCCCATTTGGGTCGGATCGGTTTTTCTTCTCTCTCAGTTTCACCCTCATTTCATGAACGCCGGTCGTTCCATTTCCATATTAACTGTGTTTCTCTGGCTCGAGGCAATCGTCCTCGCTGCTGCGGCGGTCTTTCTGCCCGCTGCCGATTTGCTGCCTGCTGCCGCTGTTCTTTTCCTGCTGGCCTCGCTGCACGCGGGTCGTCCGCTGCCCGGGCTTATCGTAGGGGCCGCTGTAATCGGCACGTTTCTATCAAGGCTTGTTAGCATATCTTTCGCGGGAAATGCTCCCGTCGCCTACGCCGTCATTTCACTCATCTTGGGCATCGCTTGCGCCTTTCTAGGAATTTTGAGCAACCTGAAGAGCGCTCAAGACAGCCCTGCCCGCAAGAGTCAGGTGCAGCTCGCGGTTTTCCTCCATTTTCCCATCGCCGGACTCTATATGGCGGACCCGTTCACCGAAGTTTCCACCCGGCACGTCGTTGCTTGGTTGCTTGCCAGTGTCTTCGCACTCGTCGCAGCGGATACTCTCTCGAAGTTCGTCGCCCGCCTTTACACGCCCAAGCGTCATTGGGACACGTTGCCACCCTACGGGGCTTTCTTTTTCTACCGCTATCTCGGGCCGAAATTCCGCGCGCTTTTTCCGCCCGCCGCCGCGAATCAGGAATCGCTGAAACTCGCCGAAATGTGGATGTGGCCCAGTGTCCGCAAATCCCTGCCCGCCCTCATCGCCACTGGCCTGCTGCTTACTTGGCTGGGCACCGCGGTCCACGAAATCGATTCACGACAGCTTGGCGTTCGCCAAACGCTCGGCTCATGGGAAAAACGCGACCTTGCCCCCGGCCTTCACCTTTCCGCGCCCTTTCCTTTTGGCCAAATCCAGAAAGTGGAAAGCGCGCGCGTCCATCAGATCGTGCTCGGCTTCAAAACTGATCCCGGCCAGCCCATCCTTTGGGAACGCGCCCACTACGAGGACGAGGAAATTTCGCTCGTCGGCGGTGGCGATGACTACCTTGCGATTTCCATCCCGATTTTCTACCGCATCGCCCGCCCATCCGATTACCTCCGCGCCTCCGCCGATGCGGAAAGCCTGCTTCACAGTCTGGCCGTGCGCATCGTCCAGCGACTCACTGCCTCGCTGCCCGCCTCCGAAATCATGACCACTGCCCGCGAACCTCTTCGCGCGGAGATTCGCTCGCTGCTCCAGCAAGACCTCGATGCCGTCGGATCCGGTCTGCTCATCGAGGCGGTCCACCTGCGCGACATCCACCCACCCGTCGATGTCGCGCCGTTTTTCCAAGACGTCGTCGCCGCCATCGAGGACAAGGAAACGTCCATCCACATCGGTGAAGATTACCGCAACGACAACCTCGCGCGCTTTACTGGTAATGCCAAAGCCACCCTCACCATCGCCGAGTCCACCCGCGACAACCGCCAGCTCGCCGCCCAAGCGGAAACCGGGCGTTTCCTCATCCGCGCCCGCGCCCGCCAGCTCGATCCCGCTCTGCACGACCTTCGCGAGGGCTTCGCAGTCTTCGATGCCACGCTCGGCGGTGCGAAGAAAGTCATCTTCGACGACCGGATCAAGGGCGCCATGCCCATGCACCTCGATTTGCGGAAAGTCCTCAATCCCGATCTCGTCACCACCGCTCCGCCCATCCCGCAGACACTCATCCCGCGCCCAAGTCGTTCGCGTGAGGCCTTCGATCTCGAAATCGAAGGCTATCTCCGCGAAGACCGTGGCGAAGTTCCGGCTGCCGACTTCACTCCCGTCGATCCCGATAACCTTCTTAAATCCCAACAAAAATGAGCGAATCCAACGAAGCTCCCTGCAACAAACGCATCACCCTCGTCCGCACCTTTCTCATCCTCGCAGTGGGTCTGGCGGTGGTCATTTCCGCCTGCGGCTTCATCCTCAGCGAGACGGAAAAAGCCATCGTCGTCCGCTTCGGCAAGCCGGTCCGCACGCTTACGGAGTCCGGATTTTACCCGCGTTTCCCCGCACCCATCGAGCGCGTCATCCGCATCGACCGTCGCCTCCAGCACTCCGAGATCCGCCTGAGCGAAACTCTCACGAAAGACCAGCGCAACGTCATCATCCCCGCCTTTTACACTTGGCGCGTCGAAGAACCACTCACTTATCACAACTCCGTCGGCAGCGTGGCACTTGCCAATGAAAAACTCGACGCCCTGATCACCTCCGCGCGCAACTCCGTCATCGGCACCCACGCTTTTGCGGAACTCATCGCCCCAGTCGGCTCGCCCACCAATCTGCCGATTATCGAAAACGACATTCTCGCCCTCGCCGCACCGGATTCGCTCGCCCAGCTTGGCGTGAAATTACACTCCGTCGGCATCACCCGTATCCAGCTCCCCGAGGCCAACACCGAGTCCGTCTTCCGCCGCATGCGCGCCGAGCGCAAACGGGAAGCCACCAAGTTCCGTGCCGAGGGCAATGCCCAGTCCGCCACCATGAAGGCCGAAACCGACCGCGAAGCCACTCGCTTGCTCGCCGATGCCAAGCGCCAAGCCGAAGAAATCCGCGGCAATGCCGAAGCCGAAGCTGCCGCTCTTTACGCCACCGCCCACGGCAGCGACCCCGAGTTTTACCGCTTCCTCCGCGAACTCCAATCGCTCCGCACCATCGTCGATAAAAACACCACTCTTGTGCTCGATACCAGCATCGCGCCGCTGCATTGGCTGAAAAACTCCGAGAACCCAGAATCCAAATCCACTCCCACACTCCCCGTGCCTGCCCAAACAGCACCCACAAACCTTACGCAAAATCCACTCCTGAACGACGCCCCGGGCGAGTGAAAATTTCAAACATCACCACCTCATGAAACCCCGCTCCATCCGCCAGCAAGGCCGCGCGGTCGAGGCCTTGCTCATCCTGCTCAAGCACCTCACCGCTCACGCCCGCTGGCTATTCGCCGCGCTGTTGCTCTTTTATGCGTTATCAGGCATCCGCACCGTCGCTTCTAACGAGCAGGCCTTACTCCTTCGCTTCGGGAAAATTCAGCCAGAAATCCACGGCCCAGGTTTGCTCATCGGCATGCCTGATCCCTTCGACCGGCTGATCCGTTTCGAGACGGGTCGCGAGTTCAGCATCCCGCTCAATGGCTGGGCCACCGGCGGCGCGAAAATCGACGATCCTGACAAGCCCGTGCCGCTCACCGATGCGGAATTGGCTCTCGAAGGAACCCGCGGTCCCGATGGCGAAATCATCGAAATCGAGAAACCCAAACCCACCGGCACCACCCTCGATCCCGTGAAAGACGGCTACACCCTCACTGCCGATTTCAACATCATCCAAGGCCGCTTCGTCCTCCGCTACCGCATCAACGATCCGTTCCGCTACGCCACCGCCGGCGATGACATCCAGACGCTGCTTTCCCGCCTCGCCTACCGCGCGCTCTCTCGCCAGATCGGCACCCGAAATATCGACACCTCACTCACCGCCGAGCGCCGTGAACTCGCCGCGCTCGCCGCAGAATCCACCCGCGCTCTTGCCGCAGAGCTGAACCTCGGTGTGGAAATCACCGCCATCGACATCATCGAACTCGCGCCCCCCAGCCAAGTCGTCTCCGCGTTCGAAGATGTCGCCAACGCTCGCCAATTCGCGAAAACCATCTACGAAAACTCCCGCCAATACCACGACGAGACGCTCGAAAAACACCGTGGCGAGGCCGCTTCCATCGTTTTCCGCGCGGAAGGCCACGCCTCGAATCTTGTCGGCACTGCCGGTGGTGAAGCAGCCGCTTTCACCCAAATGCTCGTCGAGCACCGCCGCAGCCCCGGCCTCGTTTCCCAGCGCCTTCTGAGCGAAACCCTCAGCACCGTGCTCGGCGGCGTCCAGTCCCGCACCCTTCTCCCCGCCGATGAAGCGCGACCCACGCTGATGATCGAGCCCGCCCCAGAATTTTCCCGTTGATCCATCGACAAAATGACTACCGACATCCCACTCGATTCCGAAACCCGCCGCCGTCTCGGCCTGCTTTTCGTCGCCACCGCGCTGATGCTCGCCTCCGTGCTTAGCGGCTGGCTGCGCCCCGAACAAGAACTCGTGCGCCAATCGTTCGCCCTTGTCGCCGCGCTCATCGTCGCCATCCCCATCGTCTCCGGCCTCATCAATGCCATCCGCTCCACCGGCTTCGCGGCCACCCAATATTACATGGATCAATACGTGGTCCTCGCCCTCGCCGCCTGCCTCGCCACCGAGAAATACCTCACTGGCGCGATCGTCGCCATCGTTCTTCTTTTCGGCCAAATGCTCGAAGAACGCACCACCGTCGGCGTGGAAATGGCCCTCGCGAAACTCCGCCAGCTCGCCAAAATCCGCGCCCGCCGCAAATCTGGCGATTCCCACACCGAAGTCGAAGCCACCGATCTTCGCCCCGGCGATGAAATCCGCATCCTCCCCGGCGAAGCCGTCCCCGCAGACGCCACCATCCTCACCGGCCACGCCCTCATCGACCAATCCACCATCACCGGCGAGTCCGTCCCGGTCGAGGTCGGCCCCGGCTCGGAAATTTTCGCGGGCACGAACAACCTGAACGGCTCCATCGACGCCTGCGTCACCGGCACCGGCCAAGACACGGTCATGGGCCGCGTGCAATCCATCATTGAGGAAGCCAAAGAATCCGAAGCCCCCATCATTTCCCTCGCCGAGGACTACGCCCGCTACTACACGCCGCTTATCCTGCTCATTGCCGCTTCGGTGTTCTTTTTCACCCAGGAAATCGAGCGCGCCATCGCCGTGCTCGTCGTCGCCATTCCATGCGCCTTCGTGCTCGCTAGCCCCTCCGCCATGGTCTCCGCCATCGCCGCCGCTTCGCGCATGGGCCTGCTGGTAAAATCCGTCCGCCACCTGGAATCCGCCCGCCTCACCGACACCGTGGTCTTCGATAAAACCGGCACGCTCACCGAGGGAAAACTCGAACTCGAAGAAACCGCCGTCCACTCCGAGAACTACGACGCCGACAGTATCCTCCGCCTCGCTGCCGCCATCGAGAGTCAATCGAACCACCCCATCGCCCGCGCCATTTCTCAGAAAATCCCGGAAAACGAGCGCCCCGCCGTCACCGCCCTCACCGAGCACCACGGCCTCGGACTCGCAGGCGTCATCGAAGGAAAAACCATCCTCATCGGCCGCCCAAGTTTCCTCGAAAAATCCGGCGTCACCCTCGCCATCGATCCTGCGATCCACACCCTTCACTCGCTCGTCCTCATCGCCGTCGATGGCATCCACGTCGGCACTTTCCTACTCGCCGACCGTATCCGCCCCGAGGCCAAGGAAACGCTCGACCGCCTCCGCGCCCTCGGCATCACCGACTTCGTCATGCTTACCGGCGACCGCGCCGAAGTCGCGGAAACCATCGCCGCCCGCGTCGGCATCACCGATTTCAAAGCCAACTGTCTGCCCCAAGACAAAGTCGATCACATCCGCGCCCTCAAAGCCGCTGGCCGAAAAGTCATGGTCGTCGGCGATGGCCTGAACGACGCGCCCGCCCTCGCAGAAGGCGACCTCGGCGTGGCGATGGGTGCCCTTGGTAACGACGTCACCGTCCACACCTCCGACGTCGCCCTCATGTCCGGCGACCTCCGCCGTCTCGCGGATTTACTGCTGCTCTCCTCCAAGACCGTCAACATCATCAACCAGAACCTGCTCTGCGGCTTCGGCTTCATCATCATCGCCATTGCGCTTTCCTCGCTCGGCTTCGTCAATCCCATCGCCGCCGCGTTTTTCCACGAGTTCAGCGCGTTCTTCGTCATTTTCAACAGTGCCCGGCTTCTCCGTTTCGATGGCATGGAAACCACCGGGAGCGCGGAATTTATTCCACCCGAGCCATCTCCAAGCCCCGCCATTGCATGAAACACCTGGTTCCTTTCTTTGTAATTCTAACGCTTACCGCAGCCAGCTTCTTCATTTTTCAAAAAAACCAGACCGAGCCGTCAAATTCGCCTGATCAGGCAAATCTCACCACTCGCCCTTCCCCTCGCGCTGCCCCAGAGTTCTGGGACTCTGCCGTCGTCCCCGACCCCGGCGAATCGATCCCCGTTGCCGCTGTCCGCTCCGAAGACCTCGGCGTCACCGTCCCCGCCACCCCCGCCGTTCCCCAAGCCCTCATTACCAAGGCGATTTCCGAAGGTAATCTTCCTGCCATCCAATCCGCCACACTCATCTGGTTTCAACAAGATCCCACCGCCGCCCGCGATTGGTTGGCCGCCCAATCCACCCTCGACGACCTCCAGCCCGCCATCAGCTACATCGCCTCCAGTATTTCCGAAAAAGGCGACATCAAGACCGCCATCGAGTGGGTGAAAATCCTGCCAAAAGGAACTCTCCGTGAGGATACCCTCTTCAACATGCAAGCCCTTGCGCTCCGCAATCGGCAGATCACCTTCTCAGAAATCAACCCCGAAGGGATTTCCGCAGAGCGCCTCCAAGAACTCCAAAGTGGTGCCGCCGGAGACTAAAACACCACTCCCATGAACCTCACTGAGATCTCAGGAGGTTAATTGGGGTCATCGCTTTTATCGAGATCGTCTAATTTTTTCAATTCTCGTTTGGCGAACTCATTGGCCTGCAACATTCCCTTGGCCACCACAAGGGTGACGGCCAAACCAATTGCAAAAACTGCAAAAACCGTTGCCATTTTTAGGAATCTTTCCGGGTTTGGATTCCAGCAGAGAGAATCACCACTCTCACTCCCACCCAAAGGCTTAGGATGCTTGGCACCCAAATGCCCACGAAGAGTCCGTAGTCGTGACTCACAAGGAACCAGAGTGAGACGCTTGTGACAAAGCTCACAAAAGCACCGATCAGGAAGGGATAGTCGATTTTATGGAACATAGCAGTAGTGATCCCAGCCGATACGTGGGGAGACGGATTTGTCGAGGTTGATTTTTTAAAAAGATGTCGCCCGCACCCAACAAAGAAATTTTCAGGGCAGGTCTTCCCCGGCGGAGAACTCGTAATTTGGGATTTAGCGATAAAAACAGCCATTTTCCAGTGGGCTCAAAACATTTTTTGAAGACTTTGGCGAAAATTGATCGATTTTCGAGTTGAACGATCAAAGATTTAAAGTAATTTTCAGCTCCAACCCGCATTTATATGAGCAAAGAAAAAATGGACGGCGCACAAGCGCTCATCAAGACCCTCGACGACCTCGGGATCGAATACATTTTCGGCTACTCCGGTGGAGCGGCCATCCCGATCTTCGACGCGCTCGAGACGGTCAAGACCAAGATGAAATTCATCCTCGTCCGCCACGAGCAGGGCGCGGTCCACATGGCCGACGGCTACGCCCGCGCCACCGGTCGCCCAGCCGCCGTGCTCGTGACTTCCGGCCCCGGAGCGGGAAATACCGTGACCGGCTTGATGACCGCGATGATGGATTCCGTGCCGATGTTGGTCATCACCGGCCAGACGGTGACTTGGATGCTCGGCAAGGACGCTTTCCAGGAGGCCGACATTTTCGGCATCACCATCCCGGTGGTGAAGCACAATTATCTTTGCAAGGACAGCAACTCGCTTCCACGCATCGCTCGCGAGGCCTATCACATCGCCACCACCGGCCGCCCCGGTCCGGTGCTTATCGACGTGCCGAAGGATATTTCCCAAGGCCCTTTCACCGGCGATATGAACCCGTCCTTCGACCTCCCAGGCTACGATCCGACCAGCGCCTTCACGATCTGCCCGAAGGCGATCCAGCAAGCCGCCGAACTCATCGCCAAGGCCAAGCGCCCGGTCATTCTCGCCGGCCAAGGCTGCATGATCGCCCGCGCGGACAAGGAACTCATGCACTTGGCGGAAACGCTGAATTGTCCTGTCACCTCGACATTACTCGGTAAGGGTGTTTTCCCAGAAGACCATCCGCTCTCTCTCGGCATGCTCGGCATGCACGGCACTGCTTATGCGAATAAGGCGATGGTCGAGTGCGACCTGCTCATCAATGTCGGTTCGCGCTTCGATGACCGGATCATCGGCAATCCCTCGAAATTCTGCACCACCGCCAACATCATCCACATCGACATCGACCCAGCGGAAATGGGGAAGATGGTCCGCGCCCACGTAGAGATTGTCGGCGACGCCAAAGCCGCACTCACCGAAATCAACGAAAAAATCGGCCCGCTGGAAACCACCGAGTGGATCGCCAAGCTCGACGGCTACAAGAAGAAATACCCGCTCACCTATAAGAAACAAGGCGGACTCCGGATGCAGCAGGTGATCGACGAGCTCTATCAACTCACCGGCGGTAAAGCCATCGTCTCAACCGACGTCGGCCAACACCAGATGTGGGCGGCGCAGTTTTACAAGAACCACGAGTCCTACCACTGGCTCTCGTCCGGCGGCGCGGGCACGATGGGCTTCGGCTTCCCGGCGGCCATCGGCGCGCAGTTCGCCTGCCCGGACAAAACGGTCATTTCCATCTCCGGCGACGGCGGATTCCAGATGACCTTGTTCGAACTCGCCACTGCGGCGATCCACAAGTTACCGATCAAAATCGTGGTCCTGAACAATCACTACCTCGGCATGGTCCGCCAGTGGCAAGAGCTTTTCTACGACGACCGCACCTCCGGCGTTGATCTTGTGGGTAACCCGGATTTCTGCAAACTCGCCGCCGCTTACGGCATCCCGTCCGTCCACATCAAGCGCCCCGCGGATGTCACCAAGCAGCTTGAAAAAGCTCTCGCTTATAATGATGGTCCCATCCTGATTCACGCCGAGTGCGTCAAGACCGACAACGTCTTTCCGATGATCCCCGCAGGAGCCGCCCTAGAAGATATGATCACCGAGGCGCCCAAAACTAAAATGGCCAAGCCCATCGGTTCTACATGATCCGATTTTAAATCTGAAATTTTAAATCTCAAATCTCTAAGCCATGCCTCAAACCATCGTCACCACTGACACACCCGTTGCTCTTCCAGTAATTCCGCGCGGCCCGACTCATACCCTATCAGTTCTCGTCAGCAACGAGCCCGGCGTCCTGATGCGGATCTGCCAAGTCTTCTCGCGCCGCGGCTTCAACATCGACTCGCTCGTCGTTTCCGAGGGCCGCAACGTGAATTTCTCCCGCATGACCATCGGCATTTCCGGTGATCCGCAGGGCCTCTCGCAGATCATCATGCAGGTCGGCAAACTCATCGACGTCATCCATTGCTCGGAGCACACCTTCGACGACTCGGTGACCAAGGAGATGATCCTCATCAAAATCCAGTGCTCGCCCACCGAGCGCTCGCAAGCCTTGCAAATCGCCGAGCATTTCGCCGGAAAAACCGTCGATCTCACGCCCACCTCGATGATCGTGATGCTCAACGGCGACAGCCTAAAAATCGACGCGGCGATCACCATGTTCTCGCAGTTCAACATCATCGAGACCGTCCGCACCGGCAAGGTCGTGATGGCCCGCGGCGAGCAACCGACATAAGGAGTAGGGACATTTTTGTCCCTGGCATTCATTCATTCGTCCCGCGTAAAATACGCTGGCCCTGCCGGATGTAAGCCACGCTCGACCAAATTGTAAAAACCGCCGCCACAAAACACGGATAGACGGGCGAAATGTCCGTGACCCGCAACATCACCCAGCCGATCGCGACCATCTGCGCGACCGTGGTGATTTTGCCGGTCCAGTGCGGGAGGATTTTCACTTCCCGGTGGTTCAGATAAAGAATCTTGATGCCGCCGAGGATGATGCAGTCGCGCAGCACGACGACAGCCGCAAACCAGAGCGGCAGCCGCCAGCCCGGCGCGCCCCAATCGACGAGCGACAAGGTGATCACTCCTGATAGAAGCAGCGCCTTGTCCGCGATGGGGTCGATGTAAGCACCGAATTTCGAGTGCTGGTTGAAGCGGCGGGCGACCCAGCCGTCGATCCCGTCCGACGAGGCGGCGAGCACGAAAACTCCGAGCGCCCACCAGCGCAGCGATTCGTCGGGCTGGCCGATTTTCACGGTGTACCCGTAGTAAAAAGCCAGCGCGACATAGACCGGGACCAGGCAGATCCGGGCGATGGTGATTTTACTGGCGAAGGTCACGAATTGATAAAATCAGGTTCGCCGCCCTTGCCAAACCTGAAATTTCCCGGCGGAAAAATCTAATAGACCGGCGCTACCGACGAGTCGTCACTCGGCGTGCCTTGGATTTTGCTCTTGGTCCAATTGTAGCCCTGCACGGTGTCGCGGCCGAGGCCGATGCAGGTGTTGCAGGAATTCAGGGTAAGTGCGACCGCGATCACGATGAGCAATTTCATGCCTTTGGCTTAATCTTCGATCCGGAGTTCTGAAAGCCAAAAGTAAGGGAAGCTTAATCAACTTGCGGGTGCCGCCGCCCCACTTTCAGAAAAATGCGGATTCCGGGCGAAAAATGGCTTTACAAGGCAAGGCGGATGGGTAGTTTTCGCGCCCCGGCGGCGCGTGCCACCACTCATTTTTACTTATCTAAAGCCATGAAAGTTCTCTCATCCCTCGCCTCCGCCAAACGCCGTCACGCAGATTGCCAAGTGGTGAAACGCAAAGGAACGGTTTACGTCATTTGCAAATCGAACCCGAAGTTCAAGGCCCGCCAAGGCGCGACCGCCGGAACCCGGCTCTCAAAGAAGGGTCTGTAATCTATCTTTTAATCTCTGTTTTTTGAATCAAGCGGCCTTCGGGTCGCTTTTTTCATGCCTGCGCGGCGAGCTTTTCCAAGACGCGGCCGGCTGCAATCAGGCCGAAGCTGGCGATCAGATGGGACGCCGAGCCGAAACCCGACGCGCAATTGAGCCGCTGCGAAATTTCCTCCGGCTTGTCTTTCGAAACCGTGCCGTCGCACCCGGAATACCACGGTGCTTCGTCGGAATAAACCGCGTCGATGCCGAACAAGATCGGTTCCTGACCGCGCGTGTTTTTCGGAAATCCAAAGTCGTTGCGCAAACCTCGCCGGAGCTGGAGCAGCAGCGGATCCATGCCGCTGTAGGCCAGATCGGTCACACGGATGCGCGTGGGATCGCGCCGCCCGCCCGCGCCGCCGCAAGTGATTGCGTAGATGCCGCGCCGGTGACACTCGGCGATGAGCAGCGATTTGTGGCGGGCGTAGTCGATGGCGTCGATGACCGCATCGAAGCCGGCGTCGAGGATTTCGGCGGCGGATTTCTCGTTGAAAAACTTCGGCACGATCTGGATGTCGCAGCCGGGGTGAATGGCGAGCGCGCGGTCGGCCATCGCATCGGTCTTCTGGCGGCCGATCTGCCCGTCCATCGCGTGGAGCTGGCGGTTGACGTTGGTGATGCAAATTTCATCCAAATCCACGAGTGTCAGGTGGCCGATGCCGGAACGAGCCAACGATTCCACCGCCCACGAACCCACGCCGCCCACGCCGATCACCGCCACGCGCGACGTGTGAAAACGATCCAGTGCTGCTTGGCCGTAAAGCCGCGCGATGCCGCCGAAGCGGTGGTGGGTGGATTCGGTGTCGGACACGCGGCGGATTTATGAAGCGGTTGGTGGCG
This sequence comes from Verrucomicrobiota bacterium, assembly GCA_041179105.1. Classification (GTDB taxonomy): domain Bacteria; phylum Verrucomicrobiota; class Verrucomicrobiia; order Verrucomicrobiales; family Akkermansiaceae; genus Luteolibacter. Next base: position 41,936 of record JBEGUC010000001.1, read on the forward strand.
AGTCACGATCCGAATTTCCCCCGACTCACTTCCCGCTTGGAATTCCGTGCATTCCGCTGTTGCTTGGCGGCGGGATGCGCTGCTTTTACTCACAGGACCTCGAACTGGATCTGCCTGCGGGACATCCGTTCCCGATGGAAAAATTCCGAATCTCCAAGGACATGCTGCTCGACGGCGGCATCCTCCGCCCGGAGGAAATCATCGAAGTCCACGCCGCCGATGTCCACCTGCTCCAGCGCGTCCACGAGAAGGATTACATCCGGAAAATCGAGTCCGGCCTGCTCGGGCGCAAGGAACAGCTCCTGCTGGGCTTGCCACTCACCCCCAAGCTCTATCAGCGCAGCGTCACCGAGGTGGAGGCCACCCGCCTCGCCTGCCACGCCGCGCTGGCCGAGGGCGTCGGCGTCTGCCTCGCCGGCGGCACGCACCACGCCTTCCGCGAGCACGGCGAGGGTTATTGCGTTTTCAACGATGTCGCCATCGCCATCCGCGACTTGCAGGACAAGCAGCCGAACATCAAAATCATGGTCGTGGACACCGACGCCCACCAAGGCAATGGCACCGCCGCGTTGCTCGGCGACGACCCGCGCGTGTTCACCTACTCGATCCACGTCGGCCGGAATTATCCGACGAAAAAAGTCACCGGCTCGCTCGACATCGAGACCGTCCGCTACGTCGAGGGCGAGATGTATTTGAAGCAACTCTTCGTCAGTCTCGCAGGCGCGCTGGACGCCTTCGCACCGGATTTGGTGATTTGGATTTCCGGCGCAGACAACCATCGCAATGATCGCTTTGGGCAAATGCACCTTTCGCTCAAGGACATCCAACGGCGCGACGAAATCCTGCTAGGCGCGTTCATCAAGAACCGTATCCCGGTGGCCGTGCTTTACGGCGGCGGCTACAACCGCCAGCCGGAATTCACCGCGAAACTCCACCGCAACACCATCGCCACTGCCAAGAGGCTGGCAACCGAGTTCCGCGGGATTTGAGAGGGAAGAGGAAACGCGGACGGACTCTTCCACTGGCAACACAGGCCTCCCCTCTTGAACATCGGTTAGCGCTGACTCGTCCGGAAAATCCTAATTTCACGTGAAGCCCCAGTTGCCATTTTCCGGGAATGCTGGTAGCAGTTTTTCCGATGGGCCGAAGCACTCCGCAGCTTGAATTCCGCTGGACCTCGTGGTTCCGCGCTTTGAAGACGCCGGAAACTCCGAAGAAAAAGCCCTCGCCGGATGACAGCGGCCTCACTGCGTGGTGTGCGGAGGCCTCGAAAGGGCTCGGGCTCAATGAACTCGCGCGCAAAGTCCGCGTTTCTTGGAATCCGCGGATGCAAACGACCGCCGGCCGGGCGTGGTGGCCAGCACAGCACATCGAGCTCAATCCGAAGCTCAAAGAATGCGAACCGGAAGAAATTTGGCGCACGCTCAAACACGAACTCGCACACCTCGTCGCTTACGAGCGCTGCGGTCGCCGCCGGATCGATCCGCACGGGCCGGAGTGGCAGGCTGCCTGCAACGACCTCGGAATTCCCGGCGAGCCGTGCTGTCACAACCTGCCCTTCAAGCGCCGCAAGATGAAGCGCAACCACGCCTACATTTGCTCCAACTGCTTTGCCGTCATCCACCGGGTGAGGCCCATCAAGCGGTCAGTCGCCTGTTACGACTGCTGCCGAAAATTCAGCGGCGGTGCCTATCACGACCGTTTCCGGCTGATCAAGCACACGCCGTGATCACTCGCGGTCCGCGACGAAGAGCGTGTGGGTGAAGCGTTTCGCCTTCGGATAGGCTTTCGCGCTGATACACTCGACGTGCTTGAAAGTGCCTTGCAGCGACTTCGCGAACGACTTGTCCGGGTGCGCGGACCAGAAAATCACGCGGCCTTCCGGCTCCAACGCGTTCTTGATGCGGGTGATGCCTTTTTGTGCGTAGAGCCGCTCGTTGCCTTTTTGCACGAACGGATCCGGCCCGTTGTCCACGTCTAGCAGGATCGCGTGGTAGCGCTCGTTTCCACAACGGTCGATCAGGTCGTAAACGTCGCCGACGTGAATGCGCACGCGCGGGTCATCGAGCAGTTTGCCATTCACCTCGTGGAGAAATTCGCGGTTCCAGGCGACGACTTCCGGCAGGAGTTCCGCGACCTCCACGACGGCGTCCGGCCCAGTGAGGGCGAGCACCCGCTTGAGGGTGAAGCCGAAGCCGAGCCCGCCGATGAGGATGCGCGGCCGGCTAGGAAGGTGGGCGCAGGAGAGTTCGGCCATTTGCTCCTCGGAAGACGAGGCCGTGGTGCTCATCAGTTGAAGACCAGCGACTTTGAGGAAATGGTGGCCGTCGTGCTCGTGGAGGGTGAGCTGGGCTCCGTCGGGCGTTTTGCAGGTCGCAAGGGTGCGGGTGATTTTCATGGGAAAAATAGAAGCGGCGCAGCGCAGTGGAGCCTGACTTGTGATTTCCCCTGGAGCAAACCATTCGCGCGAGAATTGCCTCGAGGGTAAAATCGTTTTTTCATGAGGCTTGCGTGGTCGCTCGTCACCCGCCAAGCTCCCGCACTAATTATGAGCGAACGACGCGTCGTCATCACCGGCATTGGCTGTATCACCCCACTTGGCAACGACCTGACCACCACTTGGGATGGTCTCAAGGAGGGGCGCAGTGGCATCGGCACCATCACTCAGTTCGATCCATCACCGTTTGATTGTAAAATCGCGGGCGAGGTCAAAAATTTCAACGCAGACGATTATTTCAACGTCCCCAAGGATGCTCGCCGTTCCGACCGCTACGTCCAGCTGGCCGTCGCAGCCTCGAAGATGGCGATGGAGGATTGCGGCGTGGATGTTTCCACCATCGATTCACGGCGCTTCGGCGTGATGGTCGGCAGCGGCATCGGCGGACTGGCCACGCTGGAACGCGAGCACTCGACGTATTTGAACAAGGGAGCCAAGCGCGTCTCGCCGTTCACGATCCCGATGATGATTTCCAACATCGCCAGTGGCATCATCTCGATGGAATACGGCCTGAACGGGCCTAACATGGTCATCGTCACCGCCTGCGCGACTTCCAACCACAACATCGGCGAAGCTTGGCGTATCATCAAATTCGGCGATGCTGACGCGTTCGTCTGCGGCGGCGCGGAAGCCGCAATTCTGCCGATGGGCCTCGCTGGATTTGCCAGCATGAAGGCGCTCAGCACCCGCAACGACGAGCCCGGGCGCGCGTCTCGGCCGTTTGACAAAAACCGCGATGGCTTCGTCATGGGCGAAGGTGCCGGGGTGATCGTCATTGAGGAACTCGAACACGCCCGTAAGCGCGGGGCAAAAATTTACGCCGAGCTCATCGGCTATGGCGTGAGCGCGGATGCCTATCACCTCAGCGCGCCTTCACCGGATGGCAGCGGCCCCGCCTACGCCATCGGCATGGCGCTCAAGCACGGGAAAAAGAATCCCGAAGACGTCGATTATCTCAACGCCCACGCCACTTCCACCGGCCTCGGCGACGTCGCGGAAACGAAGGCGATCAAGCTCGCATTCGGCGATTACGCGACAAACGGGCTGGTAGTGAGTTCCACCAAGTCGATGACCGGTCACATGCTCGGCGCGGCCGGCGGCGTGGAGCTCATCGCGAGCATCATGGCCATCAAGGACGGCGTCATTCCTCCCACGATCAACGTCGAGGAACTGGACCCCGAGTGCGATTTGGACGTTTGCCCAAACGTCGCCCGCGAGGTACCCGTCACGGTCGCTCTGAGTAACAGCTTCGGCTTCGGCGGTCACAACGCGTCGGTGCTCGTCAGCAAGTTCGAGTGAGTTCGCACATGGAAAATCCGGTGCATCGGCAGGCGGGGGAGATCGCATTCGGCGATACCGACGCCAGCGGTTGGATGCACTTTCCGAACGTTTTCAAATACGCCGAGGAAGCGGAGCACGCGTTTTTGCGATCGCGGGGCGTGTTGGTTTTCGACCGGGAAAAAGGCGGCTGGCCTCGGGTGAAAGTGGCCTGCGACTACAAGCGGCCATTCCAATGCGGGGACAAATTCGAGGTGCAGCTAGAAATTTCGCGCATCGGAGCATCGTCCGTCACGTGGAATTTCGAGATCATCAACGCCGCCGGGGAAATCGCCGCTTTCGGCAGCATGACCAACGTCCGCGTGGATCGCGAAGGCAGGCCACAAATGATTTCCGACGGGGAACGCGCCGCACTCCTTTAATATGGAATCCACTCCCGAAATTTCCGGTCGCATCATCCTTGTCCCGACTCCCATCGGCAACATGGGCGACATCACACTGCGCGCCTTGGAAATCCTCCGCAGCGCCGACCGTATCGCCTGTGAGGACACCCGCCACTCCGGCCAACTCCTCGCCCATCACGGGATTTCCGGAAAGCCACTCATCTCTCTCCACGAGCACAACGAAGCCCGCCGCACGCCGGACTTGATCGCGGCCGCCAGGACGGGCGAAACCATCGCCGTCATCAGCGACGCTGGCATGCCCGGAATCTCGGATCCTGGCTACCGGCTCGTGCAAGCCTGCGTCGAATCCGGCACGCCGCTGGAAGTCCTGCCCGGCCCATCCGCCGTTATCACCGCACTGATCGGCTCCGGTTTTCCCTGCCACGCGTTTCGCTTCGGCGGCTTCCTCTCGGTGAAACCCGGCAAGCGCCGCAGCGCGCTAACTGCTGCGCTGGAGTCCGGAGAAACCGGCATCTTCTTCGAGTCGCCACACCGGATCATTTCCACGCTCGAAATCCTAGTGGAAATCAACCCGCTCGCTCGCACCTGCGTCGCCCGCGAGCTGACGAAGAAATTCGAGACCTACCACCGCGGCACCGCCGCCGAGGTGCTTGCGTATTTCCAAAGTCACACGCCGAAGGGCGAGATCGTCTTGCTGGTGCATTCTGAAATCTAGTCCAAGATTGCAGCCCGTTGCCTTCAAGCGTTCGTGCTGGTGATATTTTCGTCAGCAGCTTCCGGAATCTCGTCGGTCAAGTCAGGCGTTTCTTCGGGTTGTGGCGGCATTTCAACTTCGGCGGCAGCCGGTGTGCGGCCGTTATTTTCGAGTAGGATGAAGACTTCGTTCTGCACGGCTTCGATCTGACTGAGCGGGATATCCGGGTCTTTGACGATGAAGACGTCGCCGGTTTTGCGGTGTTCGTAAACGCGCAGAATGCCGCTGGGCGTGCGCTGGCTGTCGGTCTCGCGCAGGAGTTTTTGGCGCTCTAGCATCACGGCCAGGATGAAGCGGGCGTTCTCGGTGTGGTCCTCGTCCTCTTCGACCAAGCGCTGGAGAATTTCCTCGGAACTGAGCCTTTCTGCGGCGATGGCGGCGTCGTTGTTTTGGACGGCGGTGTAGGTGGTGCGCCAAAAGGAGAAGGGTTTGCTGCCTGTTTCCTGATAATTCGTCCAGCCATCCACGCAGTAATCGCGGCGGAGGTAGCCGCTGGATTCCGGGTCGGGAAAAAGCGCGGTGACGATGATTTCTCCATCGACGAAAGGGCGTTGGGCGACGGCGCATTCGCGACCGCGGGATCGGACATGCCAAGGTTCTGCAATAGCCATGAGAGCGGGGTGGTTCAGTCGTTGCCGGGTATGAGCCGACGCAAAAACAGATAGATAGGTTGGCCGGAGATCCGGCGGTGGAAGAGATAGAGCCCGAGCAGGGAGAAGACGAGGTTAGGCAGCCAAGCGGCGTGCTGCGGGCGGAGGATGCCGGATTCACCGAGCGCGAGCGAAATGCTGGTGAAAAGCATCATCAGCGCGGAGAGGACCACGGCGAGGAAGATCCCGCCGCCGGGGCCGCGGCGAGAAAAGTGGATGCCCAGCGGCGTGGCGAGTAGCACCGTGACGAGGCAGGCGAAGGGCAGCGCCCAGCGATAGTGCCAGTGCGTTAGGTAGGGCGACGGATCGGCGAATTGGCCGTTTTGGGAGTAGGCTTTGAGCCAACTGCTGAGGTCGGGGATGCCGAGCAGATCGGGACTGAGGCCGGGCTTGATGAGTTGCCACGGAGTTTCGCTCCAGTGGTCGCAGGTGACGGGCGCGGCATGAGATTCAAAAATCGGCGCTTGTTGGGGCAGGTAATTGCCGGTGACGGCCTCCTCGAAAGTCCAGCGGCGGCTAGTGCGATCCCAGAAAGCGCGCTTCGCACAGAGGCGGCTTTCCAAGGTCTGGTCCGCACGGGTGGTGGTGACTTCGACGTCTTGAAGCGGTTCGCCTTTCTGGTAATTCTGCGGAAACGCGCCGATCATCCACAGCCGGCGGTTGGCGGCGTTTCGATAGAGCACGTGGGTGGCGGCGGTGGCCTGCTTGCCGCTGGCCTCGGCCAGAATGTTATCGATGTTCCCCTCGGCGGCGGGTGCCCAGTGATAATTGAGGCCGAGGCCTAGCAGGCTGAACAGCAGACCCGCGATAATCAGCGGCAGGGTGATCCGGATGACGCTGCGGCCGGCTTGGATCATGGCGATGATTTCGCGGCTGCCAGAAAGTTTTCCCAGCGCGTAGAGCAGTGCGAGCAGCAGGCTGTATGGCAGCAACAGGAGCAGGACGGCCGGCGCGCGGGCGACGTAAAATTTAACGATGGTCGTCATGACGTGCTGCGATTCGCGGAAGTCGCCGATCTTGTCAGCCATGTCCATCAGCAGCCAGATCATCAATAGCGCGCCGAGGCAGACGGCGAAAATCCCGGCGAACTGGCGGGTGATGTAGCGGTCCAAAGTGCCGCCGAAGGCGTAGATAAAAGCGGCGAGCGCGGGTAAAAAGCAGAGCCCCGCGAGGATGATGGGCCGCACAAGGTGGGCTTGGAAATCGGAGTCCGGGAAGCCGACGAGTTGTTCTTTGACGGCCGCGGTTTCTGCGGGGACGAGCATGGCGCAGACTGCGGCACCCATCGCGGCGAGCGCGAGGGGGAGCAGGAAGCGCAAGAGATGGTTGCGGGAAAAATTCATGGACCGGCCGCGGGCGACAGACACTGAAGGCCACAGGGGAGAGCTGTCGAGCGCGTTATGGCGGCACCGCGTGAAGTTGCGGCTTGGCAGAACGGCCAATGCGGGATGCGATGGCCGGGAGATGATTTCCATGACCGAAGGCCAACCGATCCCCGGATTCAGCGATGCGGTGCGGGAGGCATTTTCGCGCAAAGGCCTGCTGGCGAAATCGCGGGATTTTTCCTACCGTCCGCAGCAGCAGGAATTGGCCGTGGCCGTGGCGGAAGCTCTGGTCGGTGCAAATCCACTGGTGGCGGAGGCGGGCACCGGGGTGGGCAAGTCGCTGGCTTACTTGCTGCCGGCCGCACGATTTGCGCTGGAAACGGGCCGCAAAGGGATTATTTCGACGCACACGATCAATTTGCAGGAACAGTTGGTGCGGAAGGATATCCCGATTGTTCGGAAAATTCTCGGCGAAGAGCTGCCAGCGGTGCTTTTAAAAGGGCGGCAAAACTATCTCTGCCCGTTGCGGCTGCGGCGCGCGTTCGAGCAATCCGCGGATCTCTTCACCAACTCGGAGAACGACGAACTCGAGGCGATCGCCAAATGGGCGGAAAAAACTCACGACGGCACGCTGAGCGATTTGGATTTCCAACCGCAGATGAAAGTCTGGCTGCAAGTGTGCAGCGAGGCGCATCTGTGTACAGCACGCCACTGCGGCCCGCGCGGAAATTGCTTTTTCCAGGAAGCACGCAAGGCGGCCGCAGACGCGAAATTGATCGTGGTGAACCACACTTTATTTTTCGCGCTGCTTAATACCGACGACGAGGCGGGGGATGAGGAAGATGGGAAAAAGATCGGCGGATTTCTGTTTCCTAACGATTTTGCAGTTCTCGATGAAGCCCACACCATCGAGCAGGTGGCCGCGATCCAGCTAGGCTTGCGGGTTTCGCAGTCCGGCCTGCGCTTCGACCTGCAACGGCTCTATCACCCGAAGACCCGCAAGGGCTTGCTAAAAGCGTTCCGCAGAGCCTCGGCACTGACGGCGGTGGAATCTGCGTTGAGCGCGGCGGAGCGATTTTTCCACCAAGTCGGGGATGTGGCGAAGTTTGGGAACTTCTCTAAGGAATGCCGCATTCGCGAGTCCGAGGTGGTGCCTAACACGATGGCCGCGCCGCTGCGAAATTTATGGCTGGAGATCGACAATCTCGCGGCGGACGTGGAGTCGGAATCGACGCGCGCGGAGCTGCAAGACGCCTCTCGCCGGCTGCGCGAGGCGCACGGCTCCATCGGCGCTTTCCTGGATCAGGCAGCGGATGACAGCGTTTATTGGGTCGAAAAAAGCGGGCGCGACGAGCAGCAGTTCAGCCTCCACGCTGCGCCGGTGAAAGTGGCGGACAAGCTGCGGCCGTTGTTATTTTCCGGCCGGAAAAGCCTAGTGCTGACCAGCGCCACACTCGGCGTGGGCGACCCGCAACTCGGTTACTTCCGAGGTCGCGTAGGCGCGGAAAATGCCCGGGCTCTGTGCATCGGCAGCCCCTTCGACTATCAGCGGCAGATGAAAATCCGCATTTACAAATCCGTGCCAGATCCTGGGACGCCGCGCTACGACGAGCTGCTGGCGGAGGGAATTCGGCAGTCCGTGTTAGAGAGCAACGGGCGGGCTTTTGTGCTCTTCACCAGCTACCGCACCATGCGTGACGCGGCGCAGCGGCTGGAGCACTTTTTCCGGACGCAGGGCTGGCGGGTTTTTATGCAGGGCGACGGCATGCCTCGGCACAAGATGATCGAGGAATTCCGCAATGACGTTCACAGCGTCCTGTTTGGAACGGATAGTTTTTGGACGGGAGTGGATGTGCCGGGCGAGACGCTTTCCAACGTGATTGTGACGCGCCTGCCGTTCGCGGTGCCAGATCATCCGTTGACGGCGTCGCGGCTGGAAGCGATCGAGGCAGCGGGAGGAAATCCCTTCATGGATTACTCGGTGCCGGAGGCGATTTTGAAGATGCGGCAGGGCGTCGGCCGCTTGATCCGCACCGAGCGCGATCACGGATTGGTCTGCATTTTGGACAACCGCATCCTCACCAAACGCTACGGCAAGGCGTTTCTCAAGGCGCTACCGGATGCGCCAGTGGAGGAGGTCAGTTAGTCCGTCCGGCCGCATCGACGCTCGCAGAGCGCCGCTACAGAGCGATGCATTCACGTCCACGCTTCGCGGTTGATCCATCCTCCCAGTGCCACAGTGTGCGACTGGTAGGGATCCGGATCAGTGGGCTAGCCCACGACGTCGCCTGCTTCTTCGAAGTCCATCTCCCGGACGCGCTTGCGGTCGCGCTGGAGTTCGACGTGCTTGCGGAGCAGTTCGCGGACTTGTTCGCCGCCGTGGATGGCGGGGATGACAAGGCTGGGCAGCGTGCGGTCGGAGGTTTGCATGACGATGGATGCAAGGCCGGTGAGGCGCATCCACCACGAGCGGACCATTTGGGAGTCTTTGACTCGATAGAGTTCAATTTCATCGACCTTCTGGTTGATCACGCCGCGGGTGACGCGGAGTCGCTCGCTGGTGAGTTCAAAGACCTGCGTGCGGACGACGAGGTAGCGCCAAACCAAGTAAAAAACTGGCAGTGCGAGGGCGATCGCGGCGGGAGGAAAAAATAAACTTCCGACAAGGATGCCCGCGGCAGCGATCAAGGCGACGGCGAATGGCCCGAGATTGAGCCACTGGGAGGAGTTGCCTTTCCAAAGTGATTGTTCTTCAGTCATGGGCTGAGCATGATTCCATTCCCAGAGCCTCGGCAAGTGGAGAATAAAAATGGATTTCAGGGCAGGCCAAGAAAGCTGCGGGCGGCCAAGCGGATCTTTTCAATTTCTTCTTCCGTGTAATCGCGTTTCCCTTCGTAGGCCCAGACGGTGCCCGGCCATGCGGGATCGTCTGCCGCGCGGCCGACGATGTGGATGTGCATCTGCCGGACTTGGTTGCCGATGCACGCGACGTTGAGCTTTTCTGGCTGGAAATAACTGGCGACAAATTCCGAGACGCTCCGCATGGCGAGCATCACTTCCTCGTATTGCCCCGGTGGCAGCTGGTGCAGATCTTCGATGCCCTCGACCTCGGGGATAAGCAGTAGCCAGGGAAAGAGCGCGTTATTTTTCAATAGCAGACGACAGCCGCCGAGCCGCCCGATTTCAAAGCTGCCAGATGCGAGACGTGGATGAAGTTCAAATGCCATGCCGGAAACAAGTCAGAAACACGCGGAGCTGTCACCCTTGCAGTGAGCGGCCAAGTCGCTATAACCCCGTGGAGATGAATCTCCGCCGCTTCTATCCGTTGAATGGATTTCCGCAACAGCGGCAATTGTGGTCGTGGATCTCCTTCGACGTCGCGAACCAGTCGTTCACGCTGATCATCAACACGCTGTTATTCTCTATCTTTTTCTCGCAGGTGGTTGTCCGGAATGACGCGATCGACGACCGCGTGTGGGCGCTCACTTACGGCGGTAGCATGTTGCTCACGGCCATTCTATCACCACTGGCGGGCGCGGCGGCGGACGAGCGAGCTTGGAAAAAGCGCTTTCTCGTGGCTTCCGGCCTGATGTGCGGAATCTTCACGTGCGCGCTCGGCTTCATCCAGCCGGGGCAAATCTGGCTGGCAATTCTGCTCTACGTGCCGGCCAATTTCGCTTTCTCGATCGGTGAGAATTTCCTCGCAAGTTTCCTGCCGGGGCTGGCGAAACAGAACGAAGTCGGGCGCGTGAGTGGGTTTTCCTGGGCCTGTGCCTACGCCGCCGCGCTGCTATTACTCATCCTAACTGCCGGGGCGATGCTCGCCCTCAAGCTCGAATCAGCGGACAACTGGCGGCCATTTTTCGTTTTCTCCGGGCTGTGGTTTCTCGCCTTCACCATTCCCACCATGATCTGGCTGGACGAGTCGCAGGTGCCTCGCGTCATGCATCCCGGACGAAATTTGCTCAGCGCTGGATTCGTGCGGCTGGCGGAGACGGTCCGGGAAACGGCGCGCTACAAGGACCTCGCGATTCTGCTAGTCGCCTCGCTCTTCTATGGCACGGGCATGAGCGTGGTGGTATTCTTCGCCAGCAAGCTGGCCGTGGAATACGGCTTTAAACAAGTCGATCTCGTTGTCTTCGTGGCGGTGATCACCATCTCAGGAATCGTCGGGACCGTCATCCCCACACTCTACCAAGACAAGCTTGGCCACCGGCGATCGGTGGTGATTTTCCTCGTGATCTGGCTGGCGACGGCGCTGGGATTTGCTTTTTACGCCTACCTATACGAATCGCACGCCCGCAACGGCGCGGTCGGCGACTATCCGACTTGGCCGCTCTGGCTGATCGGTAATTTGCTAGGTTTCGGGCTCGGTTCGCTGGGTTCGGCGAACCGAGCGTTCGTCAGTTACTTGGCCCCACCGAATCGCGAGGCTGAAATTTTCGGCATCTGGGGGCTGATGTGGAAATTATCTGCGATCATGACTTTTCCCTTCGCCTGGGTGAAAGACACCGTGGGAACCGCAGAGGCCTTGCTGGTGCTCGCCGGCTTCATTCTTGCCGGGCTGATTCTGACGCTGATGATCGACGAGCGCCGCGGCTTGGCGGCACGGGGAAAATAATTTCGACTATTTTCCAAGAAATAACTCGGCGGCGGGTCTTCAGGATGAAGACCATGAAAACAAACTCCGATCCCACACCCGCCGCCCTGAAGCAGAGATTCTGGCAGAAACTCGGCGGCCGCTCCTTATCGATTTCGCTCATTCTCCATGTCTTCCTACTCGTCGGCGGCGTGATCTGGGTCTTCCAAGTCATTCCCGAGGCGGAAAAAGCCGACGTGGATTTCACCACTCGCTCCGGCAGCATTGCTGTATCCGAGGTGCGGGAAACCAAGCAACGCGCGCAAATGATCCAACCGAATCTCTCCCGGATCACCGCCCGCGACGTGGCGAGCGGACTCACCCTCCAAGAGCCCGAAGCCGTCGTCGAGATGACCTCGCTCGGAGGAATCGGCGCAGGCTCTCTCACCAAAGGCCCGGGCGGGGCGGGCAGCGATTTCGCCAAGGGTAGTTGGCAAGGCAGCGCGATGACACCCGGCGGCGGGAGCGGCCCGCTTTTCCGCCTGATTCCCGAAGACATGCGCAAGCGCTGCTCGAAGGACGATCGCCTCGCGCGGCTCAAGGAAAATGGCGGCACCCCCGCTTGCGACGAGGCGGTCCTCAAAGGACTGCGCTGGTTGAAAGCGAAGCAAAACCCCGACGGCTCCTGGGGCGGCGGCGATCGCGCGGCTATGACCGGCTTCTCCCTCCTCGCCTACTTCGGCCACTGCGAAACTCCGGCGTCCGAAGAATTCGGCGACTCGTGCATGCGCGGCATCGTTTATCTGGTGAATCTCGCCATGAAAAACGACGGCAAAATGGCCAGCAATTTCACGAGTAACAGTTGGGTTTACGAGCACGCCATCGCCACTTACGCCATGGGTGAGGCGGCCACCTTTTGCAAGGAGCTGAAAATCGAAATCCCCAACCTCATGGCGGTGACCGAAAAAGCCGGGCAGTTCATCATCGATCACCAAAACAAGAACGGCGGCTGGGCTTACCATTATGTCACGACCCAAGGCGGTCACACCGACAGCTCCATCGTCGGCTGGCAACTCCAAGCCCTCAAGGCATGCAGCCACACTTCCATCAACTACAAGGGCATCAATTCCTCCGTGAAAAAGGGTCTCGAATATCTGGCAAGCTGCCAGGCGGAGACCGGCAGCTTTGGCTACACCGGCCCGGGAGGCAGCACGGCGCTAACCGGGGTTGGCGTCCTTTGCCACCAGATGTGGGGCAAGGGGAAATCCTCCGAAGCTCGCAACGGCCTCAAATTCATCAAGGAAAACTTCGTGCTGGATTGGGCCACTGCGGACTCCGATCTCTACAGCCACTATTACGCATCCCAAGCGATGATGCAGGCGGGCGGCGCTTATTGGAAATTCTACAACGAGCTATTCCGCGACCCCCTCCTCTACAATCAGAACCCGGACGGTTCATGGAAGGCCCCAAAATTCGAAGGCCACGGCCAAACTGCCAATAATGAAATTTACCGCAACACCCTCTGTATCTTGATGTTGGAAGTTTACTATCGCTTCCTCAACTCGGGCGGAGGTGCCAGCGAGCGTCCGGGGATTTGAAATTCCGATTCTCCCGCAAACCCATCCGTGGGGAGCACACGCGCCTCGCGTGTTGTCTTTGGCGCCCTCGCCGAAGACAGGCGTTTCAGGCCATTCCACGAAGTTTTCGACGAGGGCGTCGAAAACAACACGCGAGGGCGCGTGTTCTCCCCAAGATTTTTGCACACACGCTGGATCCGCGAAACTCAACTTTACAGACCGCCGACTTCGTGAGTTGCCTTGCAGGGGTGGCCGGTTCCAGTCAACGCTGCGGCATGAATCGTGAGGATCTACCGCTGGACCGGCAATTGCGCCAAGAAATCCTGTTCGCCCGCGAGCGGGTGTATCGCTTCGGCAAGGCAACGCCGCTGGAACGGCTCGATCTGCCGGGGCCGGGACCAGAAATCTGGGTGAAGCGCGAAGATCTATCTGCCGTGAAATCTTACAAATGGCGGGGCGCGTGCAATCGGATGGCAGTGCTCACTCCGGCGGAAGCAGTGCGCGGCGTGGTGACCGCTTCTGCCGGAAACCATGCGCAGGGAGTCGCGCTCGCCGCACGCACGCTCGGCATTCAAGCCCGGATCTACATGCCGCGCTCGACTCCGAAGGTGAAACAAAACGCGGTTCGCCACCATGGCGGCGAATTTGTGGAAATCCAACTCAGCGGTGACAGTTACGACGAGGCCGTCTCCGCCGCCCGGGCGGACGAGGCGGCGAGCGGTGCTGTCTATATCCACGCTTATGATGATTTGAAAGTGATGGCGGGTCAGGGCACGTTGGCGGATGAAATCGTCTTATCAGGGCATGGTCCCTTCGACGCAGCTTATTTACAGATCGGCGGCGGCGGGCTTGCTGCCGGGGTTTCCAATTGGCTAACGACTTACTGGCCAGACATCGAAATCGTCGGCGTGGAAGGAGCTGGCCAAGCGTCAATGAAGGCCGCCCTAGCAGCAAAAAAACCAGTCGCGCTCGATGACGTGGATTTGTTCTGCGACGGCACCGCAGTGCGGAAAGCTGGGGAACTGCCATTTGAAATTTGTAAAAACACGCTGTCGCGAATTGAAACGGTGACCAACGCCGAAGTCAGCGACGCCATCCGAACCCTCTGGGAAGGCCTGCGCTGCATCTCCGAACCCTCCGGCGCCATGGGATTGGCGGCGGTTTTAAAAAACCGCGAGGCGCTGGTCGGTAAACGTGTCCTCGTCGTGCTCTGCGGGGCAAACGTCGATTTCCTCCAACTCGGACTCATCGCCCAATCCGTGGGAATCAGCCACCAAACCAGCCGAACTCTCCGCGTCCGCATCCCGGAACGCCCCGGGACCATGCTCGAACTCCTCGACTCCTGCTTCGAGGGCCTCGACCTCGCTGATTTCCAATACGGAAAAGCCGACGAGCGGGAAGCATGGCCCGCCTTCACGATCCACGCCGGCGACCCGGCTGTGCTCGACGCGCTACCGGCGAAACTCGATGCCCACGGATTCGCGTGGGAAGATCTCACGGGCGCGGTGGACATCGCCTTCCGGGCGATCCCGCTGCGCGGCGACCTTTTGAAAAACGCAGCCTTCCTGCGGCTCGATTTCTACGAACGGCCCGGCGCGCTGCATGATTTCCTCAACCAGCGGATCCGCGGGAATGCAAGTTTGTGCTACTTCAACTACCGTCAGTCCGGCGAGCGGATCGGGCGGGCGCTGATCGGCCTCGATTTCCCCTCCCCTTATGAAAGGGACGCGCTGCTGATGAGCATCCCACGCCAAGGCGAGGGCTACCGACTTTGCGAGGCGGTCGATGAGGCGACACGAAAAAGGCTCCTCGGGCAGCCATGAACCCTCCGCCAATCGCTTGTGAAACTTTTCACAAAGCACGCTTGCCCGGCCCGCGCCGAATGGACATATTCCCGCCCGAACACCGCCGGACTCTTCTTGCACAAGCGTCCGGCGCTTTTATTTAGCCATGAGCGACACACCTTCGGCGACTGCGGAAATGAAACTGCCCAAAGACCAAGCTGCCGAAAATGGCTTGGTCAACGTCCAGATTGACGGGGTTTGGCACCAATTTCCCAAAGGCACACGGATGATCGAGGCCTGCCGCCAAGCCAAGATCACCGTCCCTCACTATTGTTATCACCCGAAACTCAGCTCACCCGGAAACTGCCGGATGTGCCTCGTGCAAATGGGCATGCCGCCCCGCCCCGCGCCCGGCCAAGAACCGACTCGCGATGAAAATGGCTACGAAATCATCGGCTGGATGCCCCGCCCCGTCATCGCCTGCGCCAACACCATTGGCGAAAACATGGGCATTCGCACCTCCGGCGAACTCGTCGAAAAATGCCGTGAGGGCGTGATGGAGTTCCTCCTCATCAATCATCCGCTCGACTGCCCGATCTGCGACCAAGCCGGCGAGTGCCGCCTCCAAGAACAATCCGTCCAACACGGCCGCGGCGTCTCACGCTTCATCGACATGAAGGTGAAAAAACCGAAAAACGTCGAGATCGGCCCGCGCATCCGCCTCGACGACGAGCGCTGCATCATGTGCAGCCGCTGCATCCGCTTCATGGACGAAGTCGCTGCCGATCCCGTCCTCGGCTTCACCCAACGCGGCACTCACACCACGCTCACCGTCCATCCGGGCCGCCTACTGGACTCCAACTACTCGCTCAACACCGCCGACATCTGCCCGGTCGGCGCATTGACATCCAACGACTTCCGCTTCCAAATGCGCGTCTGGTTCCTCAAGGAAACCCCGACCCTCGACGTGAATTGCGGCACCGGCACCAACATCACCGTCTGGACCCGGGGAAATAAAATTCACCGCATCACACCGCGCCTCAACGACGAGGTGAACTCCGCTTGGATGCCGGATTCACATCGCCTAAATTTCCATTACATCGACAGCGAAGCCCGCCTCACCGAGCCGCTCTCAAGGAGCGTGGGCGTCTCGCCCACGAGTTTCCAGTCCACCACCTGGCCCGCCGCCATCGCCGCCGCCGCCACGAAAATCAAGTCCATCCCTGCCGCGCAAACCGCGATCATCGCTTCCGGCCGCATGACCAACGAGGAACTCTTCCTCACCCGCGCCCTCGCCGCAGAAATCGGCACCGGCCAGCTCTCGCTCATCCCCCGCCTGGCCGAGGCGGATGCCCTGCTCGTCGCCGCCGACCGCAACCCGAACACCACCGGAGCTAATCTGATTTTCCAAACTGAAAACCCCTTCAGCAAACTCGATGCCATTCGCGACGGCGTCCGCAACGGCTCCATTAAATCACTCATTGTCCTCGGAGAAGATCTCATCACCGACGCCGGATTCACCACCGCCGACCTCGGGAAACTCGATTTCCTCCTCCAAACCAGCGTTCTCGCCAATCCCACTGCTGAGCAAGCGCACATCGTTCTACCCTCCGCTGCCTTTGCCGAAAAGCGCGGCTCCATGGTCAATCTCACCGGCCGCCTTCAACGCCTCAACCGCGCCGTCGAGCTCCAAGGCCAAGCCCACGATGATTGGGAAATCCTCCGCGACCTTCTCCTCGCCATCTCCGGCGACACGAACCAGGTCCACCACATCGAAGACGTCTTCAAAGTGCTCGCGGAAAACGTCCCTGCCTTCAACGGCCTCACGCTTTCAAAAATCGGCCACCAAGGCACGCCAATCGCCGACACCGGCTACCAGATCCCCCTCCTCGCCAACGAGCGCGCTCGCAAGGCGGCGGGGCTGATTAATGGGTGATTAACCAATAACTTCTAACCTTCTTCTCTTCCCCGATGCCGGACTTACTCCAAATTGCCATCATCATCACCAAGATCATCGTGCTCACCTTCATGGTGGTGCTGCCGTTGGTGCCCGTCTCCGTTTATTTCGAACGCCGCTTCTCCGCCGTCATCCAAGACCGCGTCGGCCCTAACCGCGTCGGCATCCCGCTGACCTTGTTCGGATTTAAAAAAGATTTCCACCTCTTCGGCCTGATCCAACCGATCGCCGATGGCCTGAAGTTGTTCCTCAAGGAAGATTTCACGCCCGCCCACGTCCGCAAGGCGTTCTACTGGATGGCCCCCGCACTGACCGTCGTTCCCGCGCTCATCACCGTCTGCGTGGTTCCCTTCGGTTCGCCTATCAGCATCTTCGGTCACGCCGAAAAACTCGTCATCGCGGATCTCGACATCGGGCCGCTGTTTATCTTCTCCGTCGCCTCGCTCTCCGTCTATGGAATCACCCTCGCCGGCTGGTCCTCCAATTCGAAATTCCCCTTCATCGGTGGCGTGCGCTCCACGGCGCAGATGATTTCCTACGAAATCGCCCTCGGCCTCTCCATCATCCCGGTGCTCATGTATTTCGGAGACCTCAATCTCAGCACGATCGTCCAACACCAGGCGGACCACGGTTGGCTGTTACTTCCACTGTGGAAAGACGGCCACCTCGGGTTGCCCGACCTAAATACCGCGTTGTTCTGGTTCCCCGCCGCCATAGCCTTCCTGATTTTCACCATTTCCATCTTCGCGGAAACCAACCGCATGCCCTTCGACCTTCCCGAGTGCGAAACCGAGCTCGTCGGTGGCTATCACACCGAATATTCCTCGATGAAATTCGCGATGTTCTTCATGGGCGAATACGCCGCCATGGTCATCGGCTCGGCGCTTATCATCACCCTTTTTCTCGGTGGCTGGTCGATCGGTTTCGGCCTCGATGCCATCGTCGCCAAGCTCCACATTGGCGATTTCTACTATGGCGGATTCATCCACATGGGCTGCTTCCTCACCAAACTGATCGCCTTCATCCTCTTCTTCATCCTTGTCCGTTGGACCGTGCCACGGTTCCGCTATGACCAACTCATGAAACTCGGCTGGGTGGTATTTTTCGAAGCCGCGCTCATCAACGTCTTCCTCGCCGCCCTCATTGTCGCCGCGCCGCAGTTGGAAAAAACGATCATCGCCGTCGGTGCCGTCCTGCTAGTCATCGTCACCGCCGCAGTGATCTGGGTCGCCAAGGTTTCCGAGGAGACCCCGAAAGTTCTTCGCGCCTGATATAACGATTTCCCATCCATGCCACCGGAATCACCCACACCTGTTTACGACAAAGAACGCTGGATGCGGTCTTTGGAAAGCATGGCCCACGCCTTGGGAAAAGAAGGTCCGCCCGTTCAACTTTGCCTCATCGGCTCCGCCGCGTGCCTGCTCGGCAATATGCCGGAACGGGCCTCACGCGATTTGGATATTTGGAAGCCTGAGAGCCATTACGATACTCTCGAACTGAAAGCAGCTGCGGAACAAGCTGGTATTCTTTTCAACCCAAAGGAATATTTGGAACCCGAAGAACAATACCTCCAGATCGTAGAGCCAGGTATTGTCCAAACCGGAAAATTCACTCCGGTTTTGATGGAAAGAATGGGCCGCTTGGAGATCTACAGGCCACCGATCGAGAACATTATTGCTTCTAAACTTACCCGAGCCGCCGAGAAGGATATCCAAGACATCCTCTATCTGCTAAAGGCTTATCAGCCCGACATCGGGGAAATTACTAGAATCGTCAACGCGTTTCCCCCTACCGCAAAAGCACAGGGCTTGGAAAACCTTATTTACCTCGAGGTCACACTCTGAATCGGATCCAACGCCATGACTCGCGAACAGGAAATCACCGCTCAAACACTGCTCATCCGTCCAGATGGTATCGCCACGGCACTGAAGGAGCGCCGATGGGCGGATGTTGGAGCCGCAGTAGAATTTGCGGAAGCGGATTTACCAAAAGACCTCGCCATCACAGATCCAGCCCTTTACCGCACGCTTCGTGAGGCGATCACCCGTTTCTACCTCCGCGGTGGCGGCGCTCTGAACTTGAAAAAACTCCGCCAACTCGCCGCCTCTACTTCCTAACTTCTTCTTGCATGGCCGTCATCAAACTCCAGCGCCCGAAACTTAATTTCGGGGAGAAAATTTACTTCGGAGCCCTCATCAAGGGCTTCATTCTCACCATGACCCACGCGGTCAAAACCCTACGCGGTAAATCCGTCGGCGCGGAGAGCTTAGCCTCCTCCGGCCTCGGCGTGACCATGCAGTTCCCAGAACAACGGTGGGACGAACACCTTCCGGAATACTACCGCGGTGCCCCCACCCTCGTCACCGACGAGCAAGGCCGCGAACGCTGCGTTTCCTGCCAGCTCTGCGAATTCATTTGCCCGCCCAAGGCGATCAAGATCAAGCCCAGCGAAATCCCATCCGACGATCCATGGGCCAAAGTCGAAAAGCGCCCGCTCGAATTCGACATCGACATGACCCGCTGCATCTATTGCGGCATGTGCGAAGAAGTCTGCCCGGAGCAGGCCATCTATCTGCGCAAGGACTATCTCATCACCGGCCTCAAGCGCGGCGACATGGTTCACGACAAAAAGAAGCTCTACGAAATCGGCGGCACCCGCGTCGGTCTCGTCAACAAGTGGAATGAGCTGAAATGATGTTAAAAGTTATTGATTAAAAGTTAAAAGGATCGCTCCACCTCTTCCACCAATAACAAATAACAAATAACAAATAACAAATAACAAATAACAAATAACAAATAACAAATAACAAATAACGAATAACGAATAACCAAATGCCCTCTTACCTTTTCTGGCTCTTCTCCACCGTGATGCTCATTGGCGGTATCTCCGTGATCGCATTCCGCAATCCGGTATCCAGCGCGCTGTCCGTGGTCACCTGCTTCGTCGGTCTCGCCGGTCTCTTCATCGGCCTCAGCGCCTTCTTCGTCGGTGTCATCCAAATCCTCGTCTATACCGGCGCGGTGATGGTGTTGTTCCTTTTCATCATCATGCTTCTCGACCTCAAGGACGAGCAAAAGGCCGCCAAGCCCCTACTTCCCATCGCCGCTGGCATTGCCCTATTCGCTGCTTTCAGCCTACAACTCATCGGCGTCCTTTCGCGCACGCCGAACGTCATTGCGCCAACTCTCAACAAGGAAATCCTCGCAGCAGCAGCCAGTGAATTTTCTCCCGCCACTGGCAAGATCGCCACCGCGCTCACCCAAGGAAAGCTCCCCGACGTCCACCTCATCGGCCACACCTTGTTCACCCAATACAATTTCCCTCTCCAAATCCTCGGCGTTCTACTCCTCGTCGCCACCATCGGCGTCGTCGTGCTCTCAAAACGGCAAGCGGAATGAAGTTATATGTTAAAAGTTATTCGCTAATCATACACCGTCGTCCCAAATAACTTTTAACAAATCACCCATAACTAATCACCAACCATGGCCACCCTCAACGACTACCTCCTCGTCTCCGGACTCCTCTTCGCCATAGGCCTTGCGGGCGTGGTGCTGCGCCGGAATATCATCATCGTCTTCATGTGCCTCGAGCTCATGCTCAGCGCCGCGAACCTCACGCTAGTCGCGTTTTCCCGCTTCCATGTCTCGCCTAACGGCCTGCCTGACTACAATGGCCAGATGCTTGTCTTCTTCGTCATCACCGTCGCCGCTGCAGAAGTCGCCGTGGGTCTCGCCATCATCGTCGCCCTCTACCGCGCCCGCCAAACGATCCACACCGACGAGCTCACCTCGCTCAAAGGCTGAGGAAGATTTTTAACTACGGATTTCACGGATTTACGGATTTACGGATTTAAGAATTTGATTCAATGGAAAACCAGAGAGCCTCACATCCACACATGGACCTTACCCAAAAAATCATTGGGGCGGCCATGGCTGTGCATCGTGCTCTAGGCCCCGGACTTGATGAGAAAATTTACGAGAATGCACTCGGTATCGAACTCACCGCGGAATCTCTCTCATTCACTCAACAGCAACAGTTTCCCGTCTTCTACAGAGAACAAAGCGTGGGCAGGCTCATTACCGATCTCATCGTCGAAAACAAAGTGATCATAGAAACCAAAGTCGCACTAGCGATCAACGATGTCCACACCGCCCAAGCCCTGAGTTACCTCAGCATCTCTGGTCTCCAAGTCTGCCTCATTCTCAATTTCAAAACAGCCTCTCTCACCTTCAAACGAGTCGCCAACATCTATCTCCAAAATCCGTAAATCCGTGAAATCCGTAGTCAAAATTTCTTTTTCAGCAAAGCACTCATGAACCTCGCCTGGCTACTCCTCTTCCTCCCGCTCGCCGTCGCGGCGGCGAACCAACTCGCCCTGCAAAAAACCGGGCTAGCACCCACCATCTCCGTCGCTTCCGCGCTGGCGACCTTTGTGCTCTCCGTCGTCCTCTTGGGTAAAAATGAAACCGCCCATTTCGCCTGGGCGACGATCGGTGATTTCTCCATCAACATCGGCATCAAGCTCGACCAGCTTTCCACCGGCATGATGATCGTCGTCACCGGCGTCGGTCTGCTAGTCCACATTTTCTCCCTTGCTTACATGAAGGACGACACTGCCAAAGCCCGCTACTTCACCGGCTTGTCGCTCTTCATGTTTTCCATGACCGGCATCGTGCTGGCAGATAATTTCATCATGACCTTCATCTTCTGGGAGTTGGTCGGCCTAAGCTCCTATTTGCTCATCGGCCATTGGTATCAGAAAAACTCCGCAGCAGACGCCGCCAAGAAAGCCTTCCTCTGCAATCGCATCGGCGACTTCGGCTTCATGGTCGGCATCCTCATGCTCTGGGGCATCACCGGTCACCTTGCCTTCGACTCGATGAAAGGCGGCCTCGAAGCCTTCCAAACCGCCAATCCTGCCATCTTCGGTGGCGTGCTTTCCGCCGCCGTGCTCTGCATCTTCTGTGGGGCTATCGGGAAATCTGCCCAACTGCCGCTTCACGTCTGGCTGCCAGATGCCATGGAAGGCCCGACTCCCGTTTCCGCGCTGATCCATGCCGCCACCATGGTCGCCGCCGGCGTTTACATGCTGTTTCGTCTGCAATTCACCCTCGGTTTCGAAGCTTTCGAAGGTCTGCAAGCCAGTGTCGTCATCGCTTGGACCGGCGGCATCACCGCCCTCGTCGCCGCACTGATGGCCACCCAACAAGACGACATCAAGCGCGTGCTCGCCTACTCCACGCTCTCCCAACTCGGCTACATGGTCATGGCTGTCGGGCTCGTCTCCGGCGAGGCAGGCATGTTTCACCTTTTCACCCATGCTTGGTTCAAGGCACTGCTCTTCCTCGGTTCTGGCGCGGTTATCTTTGCCTGCCACCACGAACAAGACATTTGGAAAATGGGCGGCTTATTGAAGAAAATGCCTATTACCGGATTCACTTTCCTCATCGGATTCGCCGCGCTCATCGCCGTTCCCTTCACCTCCGGATTTTTCTCCAAGGAGCAAATCCTCGAAGCGGCTCATCAGAAAGAACCCATTCTCTTTTGGATCGCCGTAGCGGTGGCGGTGCTCACGCCATTTTACATGACCCGCCTCTACGTGGTCGCATTCCTCGGAAAAAACCGTTCCGAAAATGCCTCGCACGCCCATGAAGTCGGCCCATTGATGTTTGGCCCGCTGGTCATCCTCGCCATCCTCGGCGTCATCGCAGGATTCCCTTTCGTAGCCAGTAAATTAGCCCCGGCCTATCACCAGCCGGAACACCTTATCCATCTTGGCTTCATTACCTATATTTCCATCGGTGCGCTGCTCACCGGAGTCATCGCCGGATTCGCCCTTTACGCTGGCAAAGAAAAGGACGCGCTCTCCATCCCGCTTCTCCAAAACCGCTTCTATATCGACACTCTTTACGACAATTTCCTCGTCCGTTATTTCCAAGATGCCTTCGCCGCCATCATTGCCTTTTTCGACGAATTCATCATCAACGGCCTCATCGTCGGCGGTCTCAGTCGCACCGCCGAATCCACCGGCAACCTCTTCCGCAAAGTCCAGTCCGGCAGCCTCCAAGGCTACGCTTTCGCCTTCGGCCTCGGCGTAATCCTCGTCATTTATTTCACTGTATTCCCCCGCTGAATCCACTCAAATTATTCAATCACCATGCTCCTCCACTTTTTCAAAATGAACGGCGCCGGCAATGATTTCATCATCATTGACAACCGCGACCTCTCCATCGACCTCGATGCCGACACCATCGCCGCGCTCTGCGACCGCAACCGCGGCATCGGCGCGGACGGCCTGCTCGCCGTGGAACCTGCCCAAAAAGGCGCGGATTTCCGTTTCCGCTACTACAATGCCGACGGCGGCGAGGCGGAAATGTGTGGCAACGGCGCGCGCTGTTTCGGCCGCTTCACCGCCCACCTGGGGGAAATCGTCCTCAAAAAAGTCACCTTCGAGACCATCGCCGGCACCCTCGCTGCCGAGATGATCGGCGACGATGTCCGCATCGCGATGTCCGAGCCCAAGGATCTCAAGCTCAACCTTGAAACTAAAATTTCAGGCGTCGATGCAGCGCTCCATTTCGTCAACACCGGGGTCCCGCACGTCGTCACGTTTCTCGAAAGCGCCAACGCGCTCGATGACTTCGACGTCTTCAACTGCGGTGGCCAGATCCGCAATCACCCAGGTTTCGCCCCCGCTGGTACGAACGCCAACTTCGCTGCAGTGCTCGCGCCCGACCACATTTCTATCCGCACCTTCGAGCGCGGCGTGGAGGACGAGACGCTCGCTTGCGGCACTGGCATGGTCGCCTCGGCGCTCATCCACCACCTTCTCACCGGGGCGGCCAGCCCGATCAAGGTGGACGTCGAAGGCGGTGACACCTTGGAAATTGGTTTTGAGAAAACTGGTGATCAGACGTTCAAAAACGTCACTCTCACTGGTCCAGCAGATTTTGTGTTCGAGGGCGAAATCGATATCTGAGTCGCCAAGCTAGATTTTCATTTCGTTCAGCATTTTTGTCGCCTCGTCAAATTGGCGGATGAAGCCTTGGACGGCGACATACATCAGCCAGCAAAATCCCGCGATGAGCAAAGTGATCACCAGCTTCCAAGCGGGATGCAATTTCGGGTGCAGCCAGACCAACGGCAGCGCGACAGGCGGTAACGTCACAAACGTGAGGACAATGAATCCAGGCTTGAAATACCACGGCAAAGCATCCGGCAGCGCAGGTGGACCGGCGTAAACCGGGCGTCGCGATTCATCCAAAAACTCCTGGCAGTGCTTGCACTTGATCGCTTCGTTCTGGATTTCTTCCGCGCAAAAGGGGCATTTTTTCATGATCGCTTAGTTGCCAGTCTGGTGCGCTTTCTCGCAATGTCCAGCCGCACACTTCCAGAACACCTGACCTCGGGTCCGAAAAAGACGCCCGAAGCCGGTAGAATTAAGGATTTCTGTTTTTGAAACGCGCAGACCATTGGTTTGGTAGAAATGAGACCCAAAAACAGGCTAGCCAATGAGCATCGACTACTTCCAGACCCAGTCATTTCGCAAGATTTTCACGATTCTCGTCGGCTCCGTGTGGGTGTTTCATGGGCTTTACAGCAAGCTTTCCAACGGCATTCCCCGACACCGGCAGATCGTCGAAAGGATCTTGGGTGAGGGGATCGCGGACGGGGCGACTCTTGCAATCGGCATCCTTGAGGTTTTGTTAGGGCTGTGGATTTTCAGCGGGTTACAGCGACGGGCTTGTGCGCTGTTGCAGACCCTTGCACTTGTTTCCATGAACTTTCTGGAAATCCTGCTGGCTAGGGATCTCCTGATTTCGGCACCCGGGATGGTGGCTCTCAATCTCGGCTTTATCTCGCTGATTTGGTATTGGGCGGCTTTTCCCCAACGCTCGGGAATTAAGAATTGATCAACCAACCCACCTGCCACATGGCGCAAGCACCGAAGAGTATGGCGAGTCCCGCCCAGACCATGGTGAACCAGATGTGGACCGCCGTTTCCATTCGTTTGCCACGCCACAGATCCGCCGGATAAACAAACCACTGGAAATACAACCGCAGCGCCCAGAAGCCGCAGACCGACCACGCGAGCCAAGCTCCGGCCCGCGATTTCTCAAGAAAAACTCCAGGCTGTAGCAGACACGGCAGCCCCATCATGACGAGAACCACGCAGATGAAGAACGTATGGACATAGAAGATCGATGCATTCACCGGTGTCAGCCGCTTGGCATCCTCGCTCCATTTCAGTTGCTTACCGATCGGGACGTGCAAAACCGCCAGCAGCAGCAAGCCCGCACCGGCGATTCGTAATAAAATCGTCAGAATTTCCATCATGGCTTTGAAACGATACAAATCCGCACCCATGGCGTCACTTGAAATTCGTCCGTCGCGCGTAAGCCCGCCTTCTCCCAGCACCGCCGCCAACTCGAATGGGAATGGAAATGCATAAAACCCGGACCGAACGCGAGGAAGTTCGCCAAATCCCGGTTGTGCTCCACCAGCACCACTCGACCACGGGGCATCAAGCATCGGCGAGCCTCGGCAAACCATGCGATCCGCGCCTCCTCGCGGCGCAACTCATGAATGGCCAGCAAACCGAACACCACATCCACTGACTGCGCGGCTACCGGCCATTTATCAAACGGTGCCGACTTGGTGCCAACAGTCTGCGGAAACCGTTTCCGCGCCCGCCGGATCGATGCCTCGGTCATCATCGCTTTATCGTAATGATCGAGCACGACCCAGTTCACATCCGCCAAACGTTCTTTCAGTGCCGGAGATACCTCGTCGAATCCCGAATGACATACAATCATCGTATCCCGTTTCACCCCATCTAGCGCGCGCCTGAGCCAAGCCCAGCGGTAAAGATCCGAGCGGTCATACACCTGATGGGAAACCCAAAGCGAAACGATCAGAAAATAAAACCCACCCGCCACGGCGACCGTGCACGCCCACTTCAGCAGAGTTGCTCCGCTCCAGATGACGCCGCAAGTGCCCAGAATCAGAACCACCAGCGCTGCCACATATAACGGCCAGTTCAATCTCGCGATCGTCCACATTCCCTGCCACTTTCCCCGTAGCATCATTTGCCACCTCCTGGCTTGACGATACGCCCGCGGCTCCATCGATAGGGGATGTTTTCTACGGCGAAGGCATTTGCCAGAACTGGCTTCACTCCACGCAACGGAGCCTCATCGAAAATCCCGATATGCCAGTCTCTCACCACGATCGGTCGCGGCGTCCAATCCGCCCGCCTCCCTTCGATCACCACGAACCTCCCGTCTGCCTCCGGGCTGAAAGTGAATGGCATGGGCCCGGCGAACTGCCGTGCCGTACGCCAATCGGCGAATGGAGAACCTTCCGGCAGCGACGCGTTTGCCGCCTCCGCATCGAATGTGAGATCCAGGGTCGTTTCTCGACCGGCAAGCGAAGTGATCACTCGCGTCTCCGAGTTGGATTTACTGATCTGCACGGCCACATGCCGATAGTTGTATCCGGTCATTCTATTTCCAAGCGCGACCATTCGGCGCTTGTCCGTCTCGCTTCGCAAAATCGTGAGTCCCCGTAAATTTCGTCCAGATTCATCGCGCAAGCGGGTGAAAATCCGGTAGCCCGCCAGAAAGAAATTCTGCCCGAGAAACTTCGGGAACCCGGCGGGCCGCAAATCTCGTGTCCACACCAGTGCCGCCGTCACAAAGCCAAAATTTCCGTAAGTATCGATTTCCAAGCCATCAGGAACCAGTGGCCGTAGCACCGCCGAGGGAAATGCGAATGAAACGGCGACCACTCGGTCAAAATGCGCAACGACAGGAAATGGATGGTGCTTCAGTCGATTCATGGTCGTAATCTGATGTTCGCGATTCTGCGGGGGATGCACCACGCAAAAACCGACCGGGATGGAATCCCAGTCGGCTTGGTTGCAATTGGAAGAACAGGCAAGAATGCCTGAATCACCCAATCAATCCTTGACGTCCAGCGCGGCATATTCGCCGTCTTTACGGCGGTAAACGATCGTCAGGCAGTCGCGGCGGGCGCTCTTGTAGAGCACGAACGGACGGTCCGAGAGTTCGAGCTGCATGATGGCGTCTTCCTTGTACATCGTGCGGACGGCATAATTCTCCGGGTGAACGATGAATGGCACGGGCTCGACATCGGAGCCTTCCGGGTGGTCGAGGACAGCCTCGGTGAAAAAGCGTTCCTCAAGGTGGCGGATCGACTCGTTGCGATGCGGGCGATGCTTTTTCATCAACCGAGTCTTATGCTTGCGCATCCGGCGGGCGATTTTCTCGATGGTTTCATCGAGCGCGGCATACATGTCTTTGCCTTCGGTGTGGGCCTCAATGGTGATGTGGTTCGCACAGAAAAGAATAATTTCGGCGATGTGCCGGTTTTTTTGGACGTCGAGAATGACCTTGGCCTCGATGATTCGCGGGTAATCGAGATGCAGCCCCTCGATTTTTTTAGTCGCGTGGTTGCGGAGGGCATCGGTCACTTGCTCGTGCCGCACCGTGACGGTGATCGGCAGATTGACGTTGGCAGTTTGCATGATGTTTCTTGGTTGGTTATTGGGTGAGCGGACGGCAGTTCTAACTGCCTTATCCGTGAATTACCCTGAACCAGATTTGAGCGGAATGCCACGCCCAACTTTAGAAATTTTCCGAATGCTTCGTCGGCCGGGAAAGAGGGGCAGGTCCGCGCCGGGGGCGTGGAATTCCACCTGCGGCGGCTCGTTCACTTGGGCCGCGTGAGGTCCTCGAAGCTCGATCCCTCGTGGTCATCCGGTGCGGAAGTTTCCGGCGGGGCGACGGCGGAGGATGTGTAGATTTCTTTGAAATTATCCACGGGAGCCGACGCCAGTCCGCTGATTTTCAAGGTGATCCAGCGGAAGCCTTCTTTGACTGGGCCAAACATTGCATCGAGGCGCGTGATTTTGGCGGAGGCGATCATGGCTTCGGCGACGCCGAGTTGGAGAGTTCCGGACAAGGCTTGATTCAGGGCCATCGAGATTTCGCCCCGCAACGCCATTCGTCCCTTGCTCTCGAAATTGAGGCGCCGGAGCGTGACGCTGTCGCCCTCCCGGTGGATCAATCCGATGGCATCCCCCTCGAAGAAGGGACGCTCGAACCACGGGTCGTCCAAACCTTGTGCGAGGCCGACGAGGAAGGGGAAGCCCAGCACTTCGATTTGCGAATTCGAACTCGCGCGGAACGCGAGATCGAGGATGAGCGGTGCTTCGGCGCTCGGCTTGAAGGCGAGGAAATTCGAGGTGGAGACGGGCAGGGAATCGATTTTTCCCGAGAAGATCTTGCCCAGCGAGGGCCCGACGAGGCCGGAGAGATCGAAAGATTCGAGGCGGACATCGAGCGAAGAAGTCCGGTCCGCTTGATAAGGAGTGACCGTGCCGGAAAGCTCGAGGGCTCCGCGGTTGTCCGACTCGTGGAGAACCCGCAGGCCGATGATGTCGGCCTCGTCGCCGCGAAACTCGATGAGCGCGCGGTCCAGCCGGAGTTTCGGCCAGCCAGCGATGGCGATATCGCCCTTGTAGAGACTCATTTGGGCGCGGCCGTTCGGGGTTTCCGGGTTGAGGGAGCCCTCGGACTTGAGTAGCCGGATGAGCGGGATTTTTGGGTTCCCGATGGTGAGGTTGAAAGCCGGGGTGCGGTAGCGATTGAAGCGGATGGGGAGAGCGGCGTCTGCGGCGGGCGAGTGGCGCAAGGCTTGGCCGGGTTGCGGGATTTGAAGTGCCAAGGTGGCCTCGGCGATTGAGATTTCCTCGCCGACCATGGTGTTGCCGAGGAAACTAGCTGGGAAGATTTCCGCAGTGATTCCGCGGAGTTTGAAGCTTTCAAGGACGTTGCCGGTGGGCCATTTGAGCGAGAGGATTCCGGCGTTGGCGGTTTTCGGGTTGATCCGGAATTGCGCCAACGAGACGGCCGCGCCGCTGGATTTTTCGACTTTGCGAATGAGATCCTCGCGGAAGGGTTTGCTGTTCGCGTAGATGATCGCTCCGCCGATGATCATGGTTGCGAGGAAAACCAAGATCATCGCGGCGGTCACTTGGACGATGCGCGCCCGGCGGGTCCGTTGCTGGTTTTCCTTGAGCGGTTGGCTGGTCCGGCGTTTCCGCTTGCGGACCCGGATCGCCTCGCTGCCGTCCGGGCGGATGACACGCTCGCCGTCTTCGGGATTTCCTGTCGGTGAATTTTTCAGCCGCTCCATCATCTCGTCGATGGAGTATTTTTCGGGTTCGCTGGGGAAGTGTGGCATTTTCGGGAAGTGAGAAACAATCTGGGATCAGCGGTCCCGGTAGCGGCGTCCCGTTGGATCGATCAGTTCCACATTGACCGTGAAGAGAACCATCTTGGTCACCGGCTTTTTGGCGGTGGATTGGAACAGACGCCCGACGATGGGGATGCTGCCGAGGACGGGAGTTTGGTCCTCCACGTTTTGGACGACTTCCTGCATCAATCCACCGAGAACGACGGTCGAGCCATCGGCCACATCGATGGTGGTGGAGAGTTGCTGTTTGCTGAAGACGGGCATGAGAATCTCGTTTTTCGTGATTTCCACGGCTTGGTCGCCAAGAAGCCCTCCAACGGTGGAGTTGATGGGGCTGCCGTAATTCACGAAGCCGTCGAAGTCGCTGAAGGTGGGATTGAGGGTGACGCTGATGTATTGTTTGCTGGCATCGACCACGGGGGTGACTTCCAAGGTGATTCCCACGTCTTCTTTTTCGAAGGCGGTAGGATGGGCGGGTGTCACGGGTGAGCTCCCCGCTCCGCTGCCCACGTTCTTGGGGAGTTCGGGCGGTTCGTATTCGGTGGCATACATGAACTCGCGAATGACGGCGATGGAGGACGCTTGGCCGCTGCGAGTGACCACAGCGGGCTGTGCCATGATATCGACGCCTTTCTTTTGGTCGAGGCCCCGCATGATTCCCTGGATGAATGAGTCGTTGAATCTGCCGTAAACATTGAGCACTCCGGGGGCGGGCGCTCTGGTTTCGCTGCCTCTTTGATCCGTGATCAGGCTATCAATCGAGTTTCCCGTGGTGGCATAGTCCCCGCTGCGGTTTCCGGCGGTGATCGGGTTGAGGCCGGAGCCACCGGGTTGGACGGTCACATCGTTTGCGTCCCGGCCGTTGCCTTGGGTGCCGCCGTTGAGGATGAGGTCGTCTCCGCCACCTTGGAGAAACCAATCAAAGCCAAGCTCTTGGAGGCGGGTTTGCTCGACCTTGATCATGGTCACCTTCACGGAAACCATCACCGGTTCGGTTTGGGTCAGCGCGTTGATGATTTGGGCAATGTAGTCTTGGTTGGTGGCAGTATTGACCACGCGAAGGGTATTGGTGGCGGCCATGTAGCTCGCGGAGGCTCCTGCGGGGAAGGACACTCCTTGCTGGGTAAGCGCCTCTTGCGCACCGACGCGCTTTGGCAGAAGTTTCCCGCTCGCCGGAGCGGCTCCGAACGGGTCTTCCTCGGCTGCGGGTTGGGCGGCATTACTGCTCATGCTGCCGATGAAGTCGGGTGGCACTCGATAAGTGCGGGTCTCGAGTTCCTGCGAGGTCGAACCTAGGGGCGAAATGATCACGGAGAAATCGTCCGTCGTGTAGGAAGTTTGGGTGATTTCCGTGAGATACTTGAGCACCTGCGAGACCGGCACTTGGGCGAGGTTGAGATCGAAGCGCAAGCTGCGGACGCGGGTGGCGGCGGGCGAGTCGGTGTGCCCGAGATTGACCGTAAAATTCAGCCCGCGGCGGGCCGGGTCGAGTTCGAGTGTGTCGTTCTCGCTGGCACGTAGGCGCAGGAAATCCAGCGCTTCATCCAGCGAGGATTGGTCCAGCGCGATTCTGGGGATGATGATGCGGTCGAGCTTGTTTTTAACGGAAACAAAATTCGCTTCCGAGTCCACCGCGCCGGGCTCCGTGAGCGACGGTTCGATGGCGAGAGCGGGAACTTGCAGTTCCCATTGGCCATCGACTTGGCTTAACAGTTCCGCGCGCGTGTGGTCGTAGGCAGATTTCTGATAGCCGCTTTTCGCGGTGGCGACTTGCTCCATGCCGCGGCGTGCGGCGGAGTTGGTCGGGTCGATGCGCAGCACGTCTTCGTAGGTCGATTTCGCTTGGTCAAATTTCCCGAGATTGAAGGCTCCCTCGGCGGTGTAGAGCAGGCGGCGCACGGAATCGATGTCTTTGGCATGCTCCTTGGTCAGCGCGGGGTTGGTGCGGATCGGATCGTCGAGCTGCGCCCGGAAAGCGAGTGCGCCCGGATGCTTTGGTGCGACAGAATCCATAAGCACCTTGTCCACTGCGGCTTTGGCGGCGGCCACATCGCCGTTGCGCGAAAGGACGCGGGCTTGCTCGACGGAGGCTTGGGCGTAGCGCTCGGTGGCGGCAGACCGCAGTTCGGCGGAAACCGGTGCATTTGGAATCAGCTCGCGGGCACCCGCGTAAGCCTCGACGGCTTCCGCATAACGGCCGGCGGTGTAGGCTTCATCGCCTTTCCGCAGGAGTTCCTGCGCTTCGTCAACGGCAGCGCTGCGGCGCGAAACTTCGCTTGCGGCGAGGGTTGAACTTCCTCGGATCTCGCCAGCCAACGATGGAACAATCAAGCAGGCCGCAGCCAGCAAGGCGGCACGGCCGAGGAAATGGTGATTGGGTTTGTGCGTCTCCATGGGAAGGGTCGGCGCAACGTATAGAGGGCGAAAATCTCAAAGATAAGCGCAAAATACGCGAAATTCATCTTTTCGAGTGCCACGGAAATTCCAACTGCACCTCGAACCTCCGCCGCCGCACCGGCTGAGGCCGAAAGTAGGGGGAAAGTTTGGTTTCGAGCAGCTTGCGGACCTTGATGAAGAGCGGTGATGAAGTGTTCACACGACGAGTGTTCATGTGAACGCAGCATTGTCAAGCCGGCGCTTTGGACGACTCGCCCAGAAGCCTCCTCGCCTCATCTGCATCCTGTCGGATTTGAAGTCGAAGTGCATCGATGGAAGGAAATTTAATCTCCGGGCGGAGATGTTTTTGGAAACGAATTTCGAGCTCCTGACCGTAGAGATCGCCGGAGAAATCGAGCAGATGCACCTCCAGCCAGCGGCGATCTCCACCGACGGTCGGGCGCAGGCCGAGGTTGGCGACGCCGGCCAAATCACGATCATCTGGCAGAAGCACCCGCACCACCCAGACGCCGTCGGGCGGAAGCTGGGCCTCGCCGGTGGCGAGATTGGCGGTCGGGAAACCGAGCGTCCGCCCGAGTTTCTTGCCTTCGGTGACTTTGCCGGAGACCGAGTAAGGCCGCCCGAGCATTTGTTCCGCCGTGGCGAGATTTCCATCACGGATCGCTTGGCGGATGCGGGTGCTGCTGACGCGCTCGCCGTCGTGCATGACCGGTGAGACGGCTTCCAATTTGAAGCCCCGCCTGGCCGCTTCTTGTTGGAGGAAATTGACGTCGCCGCTGCGGTGGTGGCCGAAGCGCCAGTCCTCGCCCACGGCGATGGTTTTGACGGGGGCGGCGGTGAGTTTTTCGATGAATTCGGACGCCTCCATCTGTGCCAATTGGAGGTCGAAATGCAAAGGAATGAACAACCGCACGCCGAGTTTTTCCATCACCCGCGCCTTGTGGGCGAGCGTGCCTAGCAAGGCGGTGGGTGCCTTGCCCGGCGCAATCACCCGAATTGGATGGGGATCGAAAGTGAGCACTCCGGCCAATCCTCCATCGCGGGTTGCGGCCTCTACCGCGCGGGCGATCACGGCTTGGTGGCCGGTATGGACGCCGTCGAAAACACCGAGCGCAAGATGCAGCGGCACACCGAGCGCGGGCAGGTTTTCAAGGTGATTTCGAATTAGCACTTCGCTGGAATAACGGTGCCCGGGCGGCTCTTCAAGGCTTTAGGTGGGGGAGGGTTTTCGAGTCACGCACCCAGGCGCGGCCCAATCCCTCGCGGGCTGGACCGTGTTTATCGTCGCCGCGTTGTGCGGTCGCACGCCGGAGAAAGTGACAGGGCCGGAAAGGGTGATAAATGCCTAAATCCCATAAGAAGCTTGGGTTAGATTCGAGCGATGGATTCGAGGTGAAGGACGGGGGTGCGGGCTTCGTTGGATTTTTCCAGATCGAGCGTGAGGTGGAGGGACCAGTCGTTGAGGTCGTCGGGGTCGATGAGGGTTTGGTGGATCGTCAGTCCATCTTCGGAGCGGTGGGTGTGGCGGGCATTGCGGGCTTCGGGATCGAGGCGGATCTGGTGGCGGGCGGCGTGGTAGGTGTTGAGCTGTTGGAGAAGGCGCTCGTTGGACCAGAGCTTGCCGTCGGAATCGTGGTGGGCGATGAGGCTGAGAGCGGCCTCGGTGTCGTAGCGGGAGAGGGCGGTGACGAGGGTGAGGACGTGGTTGCGGAGGTGGCGGGTGAAGGCGGCCTTGTCGCGGGTGTAGGGGATTTTGTTTTTGAATTCCTGAATCGCAGATTGGGGATCTGGAGATGAATTAATTCGCGGAGACGGGTCGTCTCCGCCACGCATCGCCTGCCATTCGTCGAGCAGGCTGGAGTCGGTGTGGCGGACGATGAGTTCTAAGAAAGACTCGGTTTCGTGGAGGTGCTCGGTTTTGGCGGCGTCGGGAACGGTTTGGGCGAGGACTTTGTAAACCTCGCCGAGGTGGCGGAGGAGGACGGCTTCGGCGCGTTCGAGTTTGTAGGTTTTGACGTAGTCTTCGAAGGACTGGTAATTTTCGATCATCTCCCTTGCGACGGTCTTGGGTTTGACGTTTTCGCTGCCGAGGTAGGGGTGGCGGAGTTTGAAGGCGTTGAAGGTGGTGTAAATGAACTCGGCGCCGGGCTTGGGGTGTTCGACCTGGTCGAGCAGGGCGATGCGGTCGTCGAATTCCATGCCCTCGTCCTTGAGTCGGGCCATGAGTTCGGATTTCAACAGATCGACCTGTTTGCGAAGGACGATGTCGGGGTTTTCCAGAATGGACTCGATGAGCGAGATGACGTTGAAGGCGTAGTCCTCGGCTTCCTTGTCGAGCTGCGGGATGGCGTCGAGCAGGTAAAGGCTGAGGGCGTGGTTGATGGAGAAATCCTCGGGCAGCGAGACATCGACGGCGACTTTCTGCGGGCCGCTGCGTTTGGCGGGCGGGATGATGTGGAGGATTTTCGCGCCGATGAGGCCGCGGAAGAGTTTGAAGGCGTGCTTCTTGAGCGCCTTCTTTTTCGAAGGCGGCTCGTGGCTGTCGTCGATGATCTTTTTCAACGCGGCGCAGCCGTCTTCGGTGGTGCGGGAGAGGACGTTGAGCAGGGTGTGGTGGTGGACGGAAAAGCTGGAAACGAGCGGCTCGGGCGGGGCGGTCTGGAGTTTGGCGTAGGTTTGTTCGTCCCAATGGACGTAGCCTTTTTCCGGTGGTTTGCGCTTTTCGAAGGACTTCTTTTTGTTGGCGGTAGCTTTCGCGGCGAGGCGGAGGTTTTCGATGACGTGCTCGGGTGCTTGGGCGACTACATAGCCGACGGTGTCAAATCCACGGCGGCCCGCGCGGCCGACGATCTGGCGGAAGTCGCGGACGGCGAGGATTTTGGTGCCGCGGCCGTCGTATTTGCACAGGCCGGTTAGCATCACGGTGCGGATGGGGACGTTGACGCCGACGCCGAGGGTGTCGGTGCCGCAGACAACCTTGAGCAGGCCGCGGGCGGTGAGTTTTTCCACTAACAACCGGTATTTCGGCAGCAGGCCGGCGTGGTGGATGCCGACGCCGTGGCGGAGGATTTTCGAGAGTTCGCGGCCGTATGGGGAGCGGAAATCGGCGTCGTCGAGGGCGCGGGCGATGGCGTATTTTTCCTCCTTGGTGCAGAAGTTGGTGGAGAGCAGATCGCGGGCGGTGTCGGCGCAGGCGTTCTGGGTGAAGTGGACGAGATAGACGGGCGAGCGGCCTTGTTCGTTGAGTTCGGCGACTTTTTCCTGGAGCTGGGTGGTGGAGTATTCGAACTCGAGCGGGACGGGGCGTTGGTCGGACTGGACGAGGGTGGTGGGTGCGCCTGTTAGCGCGGTGAGTTGCTTGGAGAAAAACGACGAGTCGCCGAGGGTGGCGGACATCAGGAGGAAGCGGGCGCGCGGCAATGTCAGGAGCGGGATTTGCCAGGCGGCACCGCGCGAGTGGTCGGAGTAGTAGTGGAACTCGTCCATGATGACGTCGTCCACCGGGGCGTGCGCGCCGTCGCGGAGGGCGATGTTGGCGAGGATTTCTGCGGTGCAGCAGATGACCGGGGCGTCGTGGTTGACGGTGGCGTCGCCGGTGATCATGCCGACGTTTTCCGGGCCGAGAACGTGGCAGAGGGAGAGGAATTTCTCGTTGGCGAGCGCCTTGATCGGGACGGTGTAGTAGGAGCGGCGGCCCTGGCAGAGGGATTTGAACTGGAGCGCGAGGGCGACGAGGGATTTTCCCGAGCCGGTGGGGGTGTTGAGGATGACGTTGTTGCCGGCGAAGAGTTCGAGGATGGCTTCTTCCTGGTGGTCGTAGGGCTCGATGCCGGTGGCGGTGAGGTAGTCGAGGAAGACGTTGAGAATGTCGTCCGGGGTGGGGTTTTCGGGAAGGTTCTTGCGGCTTAGCGGGGCGGACATGCGGGGAATATGGAGGACGAAGAGTTTACCGCAAAGGCGCAAAGGGCGTGGAGGGGCGCAAAGTTTTTTGAGGCGGAGTAAGATGCGGGGAATTTTCTGGTTGCGATCATACTCTAAAACGGTAACGATTCCCCCGTGATTGAGGATTTCTCATGCAAGGAAACCGAAAAAATCTGGAACGGTGGTCGGTCGAAAAGACTGCCGGGAGAAATTCAGGAGCGGGCCTTTCTGAGGCTACGGCAGCTTCACGCTGCCGATATTCTGGAGGATTTGCGAATCCCGCCCAGCAACCGGCTCGAATCTCTCTCCGGCGATCTCAGGGGATTCTGGAGCATGAGAATCAATCAACAGTGGCGCTTGGTTTTCCGTTGGAATGACGGGAAGGCGTCCGATGTGAAAATCACCGACTACCATTGATGGCCATGAAACGAACCAACGAACTGATCCCTCTTATGAACTTTTTCGCAGAAACGCTCCGCGAAACCTTGGACGAATGGGACGTCTCTCAAGCGGAAGTCTCGCGGATGACGGGGATTCCTTCGCCCCATTTGACGGACATGAAAAAGAGCCGTCGCCGCTGCACCCCGGAATACGATCTGCGCCTGAGCCGCTACCTTGGGACCTCTCCCGGCTTTTGGCTGCGTCTCCAATTAGATTACGAACTGATGCGGGTCGGGCGCGAGAAGGGAGAAAAAATCAGTCGAGAGGTTCAGCCCCACGCCGCGTAGATCACTTAATACCAAAGCGTGATTCAAATCTTCAACATTAAATCTCAATGTTCACAAATAATCATATTAAATCATTTTCATTCCTTCTCGTGCCAATCATGGTGACATCAATATTGGTATCATGTCGCAAAGAAAAGCCACATGTCGATTCAACCTATAATCCAACATTTCCTGCCCAAGAAGCGCCCAAATGAGGTGCGCTAGAATTCTGGACCAAAAGACACCAGAATCCACTCATGACTCCCAGCAAACCAAGAAAGCAATACACCCCCGAGTTCAAGGCCCAAGCCATTGAGTTGCTCGCCCTCGGCAG
>JBEGUC010000002.1:0-66772 GCA_041179105.1 Verrucomicrobiota bacterium
CTCAGAAGCAAACGGGAGCTGATTGAGAAATTTATCGAGCAAAATTTACCAAAGCTAGATTCATCCGCCGAGATTCCCGACAGCTTCGAGGATTTCTGGGAGAAAGAACGCGTTGCCGCTTTTGACAAGTTAGTGAAGGAAGAACAGCTCGACGCCGACAAGCTGAAGCAGGTCATCGACCGCTACGTTTACACCGGCCAAGAGCCGTTGCCGGACCCGGACATCGTGGACCTGATCCAGAAGCCGCTGGGCATCCTCGAACGCGGCCCCACACGGAAGCGAGTGCTGGAAAAGGTCGTGGACTTCGTGGCCACGTTTATCCGGGGGGTGGCGGCTTAAGCGACGCTCAAGAATGTCCGCACTCCTTATTTCACAAGCTACCATTTTATGAATTCCCCGAAAAATCTCATCATCATTGCGGCTCTCGCAATCGCAGCCATCGCCGCCGCATTCATCGGCTGCCGCCAGCGTCCCGCCCAGGAATCCAAACCACCAACCGTTGCCGCTGACGCCCCCATCCTCGCGCCCGAAGACGAGGTCCACGCGAAATACGCCGGCTCGGAATCGTGCAAAAAATGCCACGCTGCCGCGTTTGAAAAATGGCATGGCTCCAACCACGGCCGCGCCGAGCGGCTCGTCACTGAAGAAGAAGACCACAAAGCCTTCGAACCGAAGCAAACCCTCACCCATGGCAAGGACACGTCCGAGGCCTTCGTCGATGCCGACGGACTCGCGAAAATCCTCACCACCGGCTTCGATAAAAAACGCCACGCCTATCCCGTCGTGCGCGTCATCGGGAATAACCCGCTGCGCCAATTTCTCATCCCCGCACCCGGCGGCCGGATGCAAACTTGCG
This sequence comes from Verrucomicrobiota bacterium, assembly GCA_041179105.1. Classification (GTDB taxonomy): domain Bacteria; phylum Verrucomicrobiota; class Verrucomicrobiia; order Verrucomicrobiales; family Akkermansiaceae; genus Luteolibacter. Next base: position 857 of record JBEGUC010000002.1, read on the forward strand.
ACGTCTCGCTCGATCCGGCGAAAAACGAATGGTTCGATGTTTACGGCGATGATGAACGCGCACCGGGCGATTGGGGCCACTGGACAGGCCAAGGCATGAACTGGAACGCGATGTGCGCCGCCTGTCACAACACCCGCTTGCGGAAAAACTACGAGCCACAAACGAACAGCTACCACACCACCATGGCCGAGATGAGCGTGGGCTGCGAATCCTGCCACGGCCCGATGAAAGACCACGTCGAGTGGCAGGAAAAACCAGCGCTCGATGCGAAAAAAGACCCGACGATTTCCAAGACTTCCCGCGACCAAGTCATGGAAACCTGCGCCGCCTGCCACGCCCGCCGCGCAGAACTCACCGGCGACCTCATCCCCGGCGAATCGTTTTACGACCACTTCAGCCTCACCGTCACCGACGAGACTGACATCTATCACCCCGACGGCCAGGTGCGGGATGAAAACTACGAGTTCGCTTCATTTCTCTCCAGCCGCATGCACCACGCCGGCGTTCGTTGCGTGGATTGCCACGATCCCCACTCCAACAAAAACATCGTGAAGGGCAACCAGCTTTGCATGAATTGCCACACCGCGCCGCGAGCGGATTTCCCCACCGCCCCCGTCATCGACCCCACCGCCCACAGCCACCACGGCGCGGACAGCACCGGCAACCAGTGCATTTCCTGCCACATGCCAGTCACCACCTACATGCAGCGCCACCCGCGCCATGACCACAGCTTCAGCATCCCAGACCCCAAGCTGACTAAAGAATTCGGCGTCCCTAACGCTTGCAACCAATGCCACACCGACAAGGATGTGAACTGGGCGATCGCGGCGAACCAGAAATTCTACGGCGAGAAACCCGACCGCCCCTCGCGCACCCGCGCCCTCACCGTGGCCAACGCCCGCCGAGGCGATCCCGCCGCCCGCGAGCAACTCATCAAGCTGCTTGCCAGCGAGGAAATCCCCGCTTGGAAAGCCACCGCCTGCCATCTCTTGGAACGCTGGGTGATGGACCCCGCCGCCACCCAAGCGCTGCTAGACCAATTCGCGCACGCGAGTCCACTCGTCCGCGAGGCCGCCGTCCGCTCGCTCGGCACGCAAGTTAGGTCAAACAACGCCAGCGTCCGCAGCGCACTCCAGCCGCTGCTAGAAGACCCGGCCCGCTCCGTCCGCATCGCCGCTGCATGGGCGCTGTGCGACACGCTCGACCTCGCCACCCGCGCCGGTCGCGAGCTCGTCCACATGCTCGACATCAACGCCGACCAACCCACCGGCCGGATGCAGCTCAGCCAGTTCACCATGCTCCGCGGCGATACTCCCGGAGCGATCCGCCAAATGCGCAAAGCCATCGCCTGGGACCCGAATTCCCCACCCTTCCATCACGATCTCGCCATCCTGTTGAGCATGACCGGCGACTCCGCCGGTGCGGTCAATTCGCTCCGGGAAGCCATCCGCCTCGATCCGGAAAACCCCGAATACCATTACAAGCTTGCCCTCGCCCTGAGCGAATCCGGCACGACCGCAGAAACCATCGCCGAGTTAGAAAACACCGTGAAGCTCGATCCCGGCTACGCCCGCGCTTGGTACAATCTCGGCCTCGCCCGCAACGGCATGGGCCAGCCGCAGCAAGCCATCGCCGCGCTGCGCCAAGGCGAAGCCGCCGATCCTAACGACTCCGCGATTCCCTACGCCCGCGCCACCATCCACGCCCGCCTCGGTCAGAAACAGGAAGCCCTCGCTGCCGCTGCGGCCGCGCTTCGGCTCCGCCCGGATTTCCACGATGCCATGCAACTCATCCAAGCGCTTTCACGGCCATCACGCTGAATATTGCGCACCTCAAGCCGCCGAGCGGGTGAGTCGGGAACGCAAATCCGCTCTTCCCAGCGTCCTTAAAAACCCCAAACTCCGCCGCATGAAGATCGCGGACACCGGCAGCGCCCTGAGAGAAATTTTGAAAAACGCGCCCGCTCCCTGCGTCCTGGTGCCCACCATGGGTGCCTTCCACCCCGGCCACCTTTCGCTCATGCACCGCGCCCGGGAAATCGCCGGAACGGGCGGCACCGTCGTCGTTTCCATCTTCGTCAATCCTATCCAATTCGACCGAGCCGCCGACCTCGCCGCCTACCCACGACCGATGACGAGCGACCTCGCCGCCTGCCAGACCGCCGGGGTCGATGTCGTTTTCGCACCCATCGCCGAGTCGATGTATTTCCCGGATCGCTCCGTCACCGTCACCGAGAACCTACTTTCCGGCGGCCTTTGCGGAGCTGCCCGCCCCGGTCATTTCGACGGCGTCTGCACCGTGGTTCTCAAGCTTTTCCTCCTCTCCGGCTGTGAGACCGCCATCTTCGGCGAGAAAGATTTCCAACAGCTCGCCGTCATCCGCCGGATGGTCCGCGACCTCGACGTGGCGGTGGAAATCGTCCCCTGCCCCACCGTCCGCGAAGCCGACGGACTCGCGATGTCATCCCGCAACACCCGCCTCACGCCGGAACAGCGCGCCGACGCGCCACGCATACGGCGGGCATTGCTAGCCGCCGCCACGCTTACCGCTCCCGCCGAAATTCTCGCCGCCGCCCGCGCCACCATCGAAACCTCACCACTCGCCCGCATCGACTACCTCGCCCTCGTCGATGCGGAGACGCTGCAGCCGGTCACGGAGCTCATCCGTCCCGTCATCCTCGCCACCGCCGTCTTTTACGGCGAGGTGCGGCTCATCGATCACGTGATGATCCCAGCGAGCTGAAAATTTCCACCCCGCGCAGGATACAGCTTGGACCCGCGCCCGGTTTTGTCCATCTTCCGCCCCGCCATGCACTTTTCCGGTACTTACACCGCTCTTCTCACTCCTTTTCGCGATGGCGAAATCGACGCCCCCGCCTTCCAATCCCTCATCGAGCGCCAAATCGCCGCCGGGATTGATGGCATCGTGCCCGTCGGCACCACCGGGGAATCCCCCACCCTCGACACCGAGGAGCACCTCGAAGTCATCCGCCTCGCCGTGGAATTCGCCGCAGGCCGCTGCCAAGTCGTCGCCGGCACCGGCGCGAATGCCACCGCCGAAGCCATCGAACTCACCGAAGCCGCCGAAAAACTCGGCGCAACCGGCTCACTGCAAGTTTGCCCATACTACAATAAGCCCTCGCAAGAAGGACTTTACCTCCATTTCAAAGCGATCGCCGAGTGCAGCCATTTGCCGATCATGCTCTACAGCGTGCCCGGCCGCGCCAGCATCGAGATCGCCCCGGAAACCGCCGCACGACTTGCCGCAGATTGCCCGACCATCGTCGCCATCAAGGAAGCCGGCGGCTCCGTGGACCGCATCAACCAGCTCGTCCAAGCGCTGCCTGCGGATTTCGGCATCCTCTGCGGTGACGATGCGCTCACGCTACCCTTCGTTTCCTGCGGTGCCACCGGACTAGTCTCCGTCGCCTCCAACCTCATTCCAGAAATCATCGTCAACCTCGTCAAAGCCTGCCTCAGCGGAGATTTCCCCGCCGCGCTCGCCCTGCAAAAGCAATACTACCCGCTGATGCGCGGCCTGATGTCGCTCGATGTCAACCCGGTGCCGATCAAAACCGCCGTCGCCCTCCAAGGCCACTGCCTTCCAGATCTCCGGCTCCCGCTCGCGCCCCTCAGCGCCGCGAACACCGCCAGCCTCACCACGCTCCTCAAGTCCTACCAACTTCTCCCTTCATAAATTTCTTCATCTTCACTTCGACGTTCAATGTTGGACGTTCGATGTTCGATGTTCCCAATTCCAAACACCATGCCAGCTCCCAAGCTCTTCGCCCCAGGTCCCGTCGATGTCTCGAAAGAAACCTTCGCCGCCATGTCGCAAACCATGATCGGCCACCGCGGCAAGGATTTCGAGGAACTCTACGCCTCCACCCAGCCCGGCCTCCAAGAAATCTTCGGCACCGCCCGCCCTGTTTTCCTCTGCACCTCGTCCGCTTGGGGTGTGATGGAAGGCGCGCTACGCAACCTCGCAAAGAAGAAAGTCCTCTGCCTGTGCTGCGGCGCATTCTCTGATAAATGGCTGGATGTCGCGAAGAAATGCGGATTTGAAGCCGAGGCCGTGCAAGTCGAATGGGGCCAAGCGATCGACCCAGAAATCGTCCGCGCCAAGCTCGCGGAAGGCGGCTTCGACACCGTCACCTTCATCCACTCAGAAACTTCCACCGGCGTGCTCAACGACCTCGCCGGGGTTTGTAAAGTCGTGAAATCTTTCCCGGACACCATGCTCATCGTGGACAGTGTTTCCTCGCTCTCCACCGTGCCCATGGACATGGACGCAAACGACATCGACGTCATGCTCGCAGGCGTCCAAAAAGCACTCGCCCTGCCACCCGGCCTCGCCGTATTCGCCGTTTCCGAGGCCGCCATGGAACGCGCCAAGGGCAACCCGAATCGCGGCTACTATTTCGATTTCATCGAATTCGCCAAAAACGCTGCCGTCAACAACACGCCGTCCACGCCCGCCATTTCCATCATCTACGGCCTGCAATTCATCCTGGGTGAAATTGCCAAAGAAGGCTTCGCCGCCCGCCAAGCCCGCCATGCCAGGACCAATGCAATGATCGCCGCTTGGGGCGCGAAACACGGCTTCGAGCTCTTCGCACCAGAAGGTCGTCGCTCGTTCGCGCTCACTTGTTTCAAGACTCCGGAAGGCTTCGACCTCTCCAGTTTCATCAAGAACCTCAAGGCCAAGCACAACTTCCTGATCAACGGCGGCTACGGCAAAATCAAAGGCAGCACCTTCCGCATTTCCAACATGGGCAACGAAACCGAAGCCACCATGCAGGAACTCATCGACGCGATGGACGACGTGCTCGGCTGAGGCACTTCGCGATGCCTTCATTTTTCGGAAAGCGGGGACATGTCCCCGCTTTCGCACTGGCCGACATGTCGGCCAGTGCGAAAGCTCCGACATGTCGGAGCAGTCCACAAGGACGCGTTACCCGCATCAAACCCCTCGCCACGCCGTTGGAAAAAGATGAGCGTTACTTTTTCTTTGCGTTTTGGAGGGCTTGGGAGAACCAGTCGTTAGTAGGAGCGGCGTTGGGCTTGAAGTCCGGCGTCCGGCCTTGTGGACGCGGGCGGTTTTGCTGCGGACCGCGGTCGCCGGACTCGGAGCGGCGGTTGTCGAGATCGACCTTGCTCTTCATCGAAAGCGCGATGCGGTTGCGCTTGAGATCGACCTCGACGACGGTGACGTGGACTTTCTGCCCGACTTTGACGACTTCCGACGCTTCGCGGATGAAGTGGTCTGCTAGCTGAGAGACGTGGACGAGTCCGTCCTGGTGGACGCCGACATCGACGAAGGCTCCGAAGGCGGTCACGTTGGTGACGATGCCGGGAAGCTTCATGCCGATTTGTAGGTCGGAGGGTTTCTCGATGCCTTCAACGAACGAGAAGAGTTCAAATTGTTTGCGCGGATCGCGGCCGGGCTTGGCGAGCTCGGCGACGATGTCTTTGAGCGTCGGTAGGCCGACTTGGTCATCGACGTATTTCGTCAGGTCGATCTTTTTACGAGCAGCTTCGTTGCCGAGCAATTCTTCCACTTTGCAGCCGGCGTCTGCAGCCATTTTTTCGACGAGTGGGTAGCGCTCTGGGTGGACGGCGGACGAGTCGAGCGGGTGCGCGCCGCCACGGACGCGAAGGAATCCGGCGGCTTGCTCGAAGGCTTTTTCGCCGAGACGCGGGACTTTTTTCAGCTGCTCGCGGGAGGTGAAAGCACCGTTTTCATTTCTCCAAGCGACGATGTTTTCGGCGAGCGAGGCATTAAGGCCGGAGACGTAGGAGAGCAGTTGCTTGGAGGCGGTGTTGAGTTCGACGCCGACGGCGTTCACACAACTCACCACACTGTCATCGAGGCTGGCCTTGAGTGCGCGTTGGTCAACGTCGTGCTGGTATTGGCCGACGCCGATGGCTTTGGCGTCGATCTTCACCAACTCGGCGAGCGGGTCCATCAGACGGCGGCCGATGCTCACCGCGCCGCGGACGGTCACGTCCTCGTTGGGGAATTCCTCGCGAGCGACATCCGAGGCGGAGTAGATGGAAGCGCCGCTTTCATTCACCATCACGACGGGGATGGAGGAGGGAAGTTTGAGTTTTTTGATGAACGATTCAGTTTCTCGACCGGCGGTGCCGTTGCCGATAGCGATTGCCTCGATGTCGTATTTTTTGATGAGCGTGGTGACTTCCACGGCAGCTTCGTAGGCTTGGTTTTGCGAGCCGGCGGTGGCGTGGAGGACGGTGTGGTGGAGGAGCTTGCCGGAGCGGTCGAGCACGACGGTTTTGCAACCGGTGCGGAAACCAGGATCGATCGCGAGCAGGCGTTTTTCACCGAGTGGCGAGGCGAGCAGGAGCTCGCGGAAGTTGTCGGCAAAGACGGTGATGGCGGTCTCATCGGCGCGTTTTTTCGCCATCAGGCGGGCCTCGGTTTCCATCGACGGCATGAGCAGGCGCTTGCAACCGTCCTCGACCGCTTGGGCGACGTGCTTGCCGGCGGGGCCGGTGGATTTCACCCAATCCGGCAGGGCGGTGGCGGTGACTCGTTCGAGTGGCACCTCGACACGCATGAGCAAGAATCCTTCCTTTTCGCCACGGCGGATGGCGAGCGTGCGATGGGATGGGATGGTGCTGAATGGCTCGCTCCACTCGAAGTAATCGCGGAATTTCTGCGCGTCTGCTTCCTCTTCTTTGCCATACATGATCTTGGAGGAAACGGTGGCGTCCTCCTCGTAAATTTTCCGGACGCGACCACGGAGCGGGGCGTCGTCGGCGACACGCTCGGCGATGATGTCGCGGGCACCGGCGAGGGCTTCCACGGTGGTGGGCACTTCCATTTCCGGGTTGAGGAATTTCGCGGCTTCTTCCTCGGGATCGGCGGCTTGATTTTCGAAAATGAAATCGGCGAGCGGGGTGAGGCCGCGTTCGATGGCCTTGGTGGCGCGGGTTTGGCGCTTCGGGCGGTAAGGCGCGAAAATATCCTCCACGGTGGCGAGGGTGAGCGCGGCTTCGAGCTTCTTCTTGAGCTCCGGCGTCAGCAATGAGCGCTCTTCCAAAGACTTAAGCACCGCACTGCGGCGGGAATCGAGTTCGGCGAGTTGCAGCATCCGGTCGCGGATGGTGGTGATCTGGACCTCGTCAAGCGAGCCGGTCTGTTCCTTGCGGTAGCGGGAAAGGAAAGGAACCGTCGCGCCCTCGGCGAGCAGCTTGGCGGTGGTGGTGACCGAGGAAAGTGAGATGCCGGTTTCGCGGGCGATTGCTTCGAGGTGAGTCATGCGGGTGCGCGTTTTAGGCGGCGCGGCGGGCGCGGGCAAGAAATTGGAGGGGAGAATTTCCATTAGCTCCTTGACGCGAAGTCATCGGAGAATCTCAAGAAGATCCTCATGGATCTTTTCCCATGGCTGATTCAAATCCAGCGTGACAATGCGAACGCGATGTCGTCCCCGTAGTGTGAAACTGGAGTCGAGGTGAAAGCCGTTCGTGGGGTAAAGCAGGATGCCTTCGACAGATTCCCAGCCGCTGACGACGGCTTGATTGGTGAGGTAAGCGTGCAGTTGATAGAGATGCCCACTTCTGAAGCCTTGGGCGCTGAATTGCCCTATCAGCGCGTCCCGGTAGTATTTGCAGTCCAAGATGATCTTCCTGTCCGGCCATTCGATGGTGACGTCGGTTTTCATCATCGGCAGGGAATCGCCGGCCGCGTCCCAATCGATCTGCATAGCGCTAACCCTTGCTCCTGCAAGGTGGCGGATGGCGAAATAGCGGACAAATTTCTCAAAAATAGCCGCCATGGTCCTCTCGTCGTTCAGAATGTCCCGAAAGTGATGGTGTCCGGGCCGGGAGCGGTCAGGGAGGTAAGAACGGTGGATGAGTTCGCAAAGTTGAAGCAGAAAGCGATAGGTCCGGTTGTTGCCGTGGAGCTGGATGCGCCGGAAGCTGGAACTGTGTAGCGTGATCGAGGCGACCTCTTCGAACGACGGTAACAGACTGGAAATCTCAAGACGGGCGTCCTTGGCCAGCACCGGATCGCGATGGAGGATCAGCAGTGCTGATTTCAGGATTCGATTCTGGAGGACGTCGTGACTGAGTTCGTCATAAGCGCATTCCATCTTGCCGCTCTCCCAGGTCTGGCGGCGAGCGCTGCGGGGGAAGTCGATGCGGCCGCGAATGCGGGAAGTGAGTTCCTCATGAAGAATATAAGAGCGATCCATTCCGCGTCGGAGCAGTTGCCGGACGCCATGGGAGAGAACCCGGGCGAAAAGGGTGTTGAGATCGGGGCAAGCGGTGACATCCAAGCCCTGAATCCCGCCATGGTTCAGGCGGCGATCCCACGCGTAGGTGAGGAGGTAATAGAGATTCTGAACCGGAATGCTCATGCTCCGTTGGCGAGAAGCTTCTTCTTGTGGAGGGCCACGGTTTCCAATTCGTCCATCCAATATTCTTCCAGCAGGGGAAGTATCTCGTGCTCGATGATATCGCGACTCCACAGCGCGAAATCGTCCACCCGCCGGATGGGTGTGAAGAAACTGTGTCCAATGCGATAGCCGGTTCCGAGATTAACGGTATCGTTTGCGATCTCCAGATTGAGATTTGTCATGAGACCGATCAAATGCTCGATCTGACTTGGCGAAATATTTTGCGCCACCAAATGTTTCTTGAAGGAGTCTGTCTCGAAACCTGGGTGCAAGGTGATGAAGGAAAAGCGACGGCGCAGAGCATAGTCCACCATCGAGAGCGAGCGATCTGCCGTGTTCATCGTGCCGATGAGATGGAGATTTGGCGGAACCGAGAACGGCTCGCCGCTGTAAGTGAGGGTGAGCTTTTGGCCGCGCTTGTCGGTCTCAATCAACATCATCAACTCGCCGAGAATTTTGCCGAGGTTGCCGCGATTGATCTCATCAATGATCAAAAAATACGGCTTGTCGCTATCTGAAGCCGCGCGTTCGCAGAAGCGGTGGAAAATCCCGTCTTGCACGATAAATTTCCCGCTATCCGGGCAAGGCTTGATCCCCTGCACGAAATCCTCGTAGCTGTAGGACGGATGAAATTGGATCATCTGGATGGTGGAGTCGTCGCGAGTGCCAAGCATGAGGTGGGCGAGACGGCGAGCGATGAAGGTTTTTCCGACTCCGGGCGCACCTTGAAGGATGATGTTCTTCTTATCCCGCAGGCGGCGTAGGATGGTTTCCAGTTGCGGACGCTCCATGAAGATTTCGGTCAGCGCTTGGTCGGGTGTGTAAATATCCGGCTCAGGAGTTAGGTCGATAGCGATGCCATATTGCTTGTCCACCAATGCGCGGAATACTTCGTCGTCTGTCTTCTCGGTGAGCGTCTTGTTGGGTAGCTGCTTCTCGGAAGGCACAATCTTGAGCGAGCGCCATTCGACGAGTCGGGTGTGGAAATACTCATCGCCATCGGGATTGTAGAAATAATTTCCGGTGACCACGCCCCAGCCGACGAGTTCAGTGGTGCCCTTCTTGGCGAATACATAATCGCCGATGGCGATCTCATGGGCGAATTGCCAGATCATGCCGGTCGCCTGCCGCGGATTTACTGCTGGATTTGATTTCTCGAGGATGCTTTCGACTTGCGAGCGGTCCTTGTAGCCGTTCATGTCCGTTAGCTCGCCCCAGCCTAACGAAATGATTTCTTCCTCGATACAGACCGGCATCAGCCGGGCCCTTTCGCCCGGTGCGATGAGCCAGTAGCGGATGTTCTTCTTAGGAGCAATGACGCCCTTGGACCAAAGATGCGCGTCGTGGGAGAACTTCGCGGCATCGCCAGCGGCCAGCTTTTTCATCGCGTCGAGCCAGTCGGGATAACCGACTGCGGTTTTGGGCTTGGCGACCAGGCATCCCAAATGTTGAGCATACCCCACGTTCTTGCCATCGGCGGAGATCCAAGTGTCCGGACGAATCCAGAACATGCCCATGGTGAGGACGGTGAGCGCGGTGTGCTTATGGCTCATACAATGTTCCATCAGGACGGTGTCGAGCTGATGCACAGGGCATGTCAGAGCATGTTCAAAGAAATCCCAGAGATCGGGGACGTGCCGGGCGTCGCGTTCTTCCGCCCAAGGGATAAGCCACGATTTCTGATGATTCATCAGCGGTAAGCCATCGAAGTCGGTGGGGACGCTTGCTGCAAGTTTCCACTCCTGTTTTAAGAATGCCCAAAGGGCGACCCGATTGTCACGGGTGTTCGGTCGGTTGAAGTTGGCGAGAAAGGTAAATGGATCGATTTCCTGAAGCGGACTTTGAGTGCCGCCCGCATAATAGTCGGTGATGGCGAGCGCCTTGAGACCCGCGTCGTGCATTCGCTGGAGCAGTGCAACAAGGTCCGGTTGGCGGTTTCGGTAGGTGAGAAGGACCTTGGCGGCTTCGCGATGAATAGGAATCCAGGTGAACATTGGAGGTATCGGTGGGTAGGCGATAGAACTCTGTCCAATCAGTCATGCGAAACCAAGCCCGATCCTGTGATTTCGATGAATGTGAATGCGGAAAATGCAGAGAGGACTTCAGGGCGCAAGGTCGCGGATGGTGGTGATCTGGCCCTCGGCGAGCAGCTTGGCGGTGGTGGTGACCGAGGAAAGTGAGATGCCGGTTTCGCGGGCGATTGCTTCGAGGTGAGTCATGCGGGTGCGCGTTTTAGGCGGCGCGGCGGGCGCGGGCAAGATTTTGAAGCGCGGAATTCGTCTCGGCACTTTAGTGGAAACGACAGCCATGTGGAAAAAAGCTCCTTTATCGTCAGTATTCCCATTATCTGATTTCCATGTCTTCCAAGAAAACCAAACTCGAACTCACCTGGAGCGGTAAGGAACACCGGCCAGGGCTGGAGCCTCGAATTCTGCTGGAGGAAGCGAGATAGTTCCCATCACCCAAAATTCCGCCTCAGATTGCCGCACGCCATGCCAGATGCCACGATTCACGCCATCGGAGAGATTTTAGAAAATCTCAACCCCGTCCTCTTCCGGGTGGCCTTGCCAAACGGGAAAAAAATCCTCGCCCATCTCTCGAAGCCGCTGACCGAGGCGAAAGCCAACTTCGCCACCGGCGAACGCGTCGTGCTGGAGTTGACGGCATATGACTTCGACCAGGCCCGCATTCTCGGTGGTGCGTGAGGGAGCTCGCCCTCGCTGGAAATATCCATACGGGGTGAGAGGAATGAAACTCGGAGATTGAACTCTCACTTCCGCTTCTGGCGCTTCGGCTTTTCCTTGGCTCCCTTGCGCTTCGGCGCGGGACCGACTTTCGAGCCAGGCTTGGTGTGCGGCTTGCCGTGTTTTTTGGCGGGGAGCGGAGTTTTCACGGAAACATGCGTGCCCTCGCTGGTCGGCTTGCCGGCCACGGCGAAGTCCACGAAGCGCTTGTCGAAGTCGATGTTGATGACGCGCAGCGGGATGCGCATGCCGAGCTGGATGACTTTTCCATCCATCGACGCCCAGGCCATCCGGTGCGCTTCGAAGCGCCAGCGGCCATCCGGTAAATCCTCGCGCTTGACCACGCCACGCACGCCCATGGCTGGGATTTCCACCATCAGGCCCATCGGCCGGACGTCGGTGATGAGGCCGTCGAAAATGGGCGGCTTATCCGAGCTGGCGACGCGGTCGAGGTATTCTAAGAGCTTGATTTGCTTGGTCTCGCTCTCCGCGTCGGACGAGGTCCGCTCGGTGTCGGAAATGTGGCGGGAAATCTCGCGTAAGTCGGCTTGGGACGGGGTGCGATCATGCGGCTTGGGCGGGTTTTCCAATAGCGGCTGCAAGGCGCGGTGGACGATGAGGTCGGCGTAGCGGCGGATCGGGCTGGTGAAGTGGCAGTAGTCGCCCTTCGCCAATCCATAGTGGCCGATGGGTTCGGCGGAATAGACGGCGCGCTTGAGGCTTTTCAACAAACCGAGCTTGATGACGTGCTCTTCCGGCGTGCCCTTCGAGGCATCGAGCAATTTCTGGATATGCGCGCGGTTGGTCAAATCGCCAGGGCGGTAGCCGTGGGCTTTCGCGGTCTCGGTGTAGTCGAGCAGGCGCGACGGATCGGGATCTTCGTGGATGCGATAGACGGCAGGTTTCATCCGCTCGCGGAGGATTTTTGCGACTGCTTCGTTGGCAGCGAGCATGCATTCTTCGACAAGCTGGTGACTCTCGGTGTGGATCACCGGCTCGGCGACTTCGGCGCGGCCTTGGTCGTCGAGGCGGATTTTAATTTCCGGCATTTCCAGATCGAGGGCGCCTTGGGCGAAGCGGCGGGTGCGCATGGCGGAGGCGAGTCTCCAGGCTTCCTTGACCATGCCGACGAGCTGCGGCTCGGAGCCTGCGGGCGCGGGTTTGCCGTCGAGAATGGCCTGCGCCTGTTCATAGGAAAGCTTGGCGCGACTGTGGATGACGGCGTCGATGAATTTCGATCGAGTGATCTCGCCGTCGGCAGAAATTTCCAACAGCGCGCACTTCGTCAAGCGGTCCACGTTCGGGACGAGCGAGCAGATTCCGTTGCTCAACTCCGTCGGTAACATCGGCAGCACGCGGTCCACCAAATAGGTGGAATTCCCCCGCTCGATGGCTTCTTGGTCCATCGGGCTGCCCGGCTTGATGTAGTGGGAAACGTCGGCGATGTGGACGGCGAGGGTCCAGCCTCGCGCGGACTTCTCCACCCAGATCGCATCGTCGTGGTCCTTCGCGTCGGCGGGGTCGATGGTGATGACAAGCTTGTCGCGCCAGTCTTTGCGGCGGGCAATTTCCGAAGGCTCGGGCTGCTCCGGCACGCCGCGGGCTTCGGCCAGCACGTTGTCAGGAAACGACGTCCGCAGTCCGTAGCGATGGATCACGGAAATCATGTCCACGCCCGGATCACCCGGCCAGCCGAGCACCTCGATGACCCGGCCTCGCGGCGTCGCGCTGCGGTCCGTCCAGTCTGCCAGATCGACCACGACCATTTGCCCCGGCATCGCGGTGGTGTCGCCGATGACGTCGATGCGGCCCTCGATGGCCTTGTCGTCGCACTCGACCCAGCCGAAATTCGCCTTCTTTTGGAAAATCCCGACCAGGCGACCGGAGCGGCGGGCGAGGACTTTTTCGACCCTGCCTTTGATTTCCTCGGCCGACTCCGGGGTGAATTCACTGCGCGTGCGGAACGGGCGGGCGACTGGCTTGACGATGGAAACCAGCACGCGGTCCCCGTCGAGCGAGGTCGAGACGTTCCGGCGGTCGATGAGGATCCGCGAGTGGAGGGTGAAATCGATGCCGGTGGCGATGTTTTGTGCGTCGGTGATTTCGGGGAAAAAGAACGCGTGGCCTTTCGGGTGGAACTTGAGGACGCCGGTGAGTTGGTCATTCGGCACGCCGGCGATTTGGTAGCAGGCTTTTTTCCCTTCGGTGATGACGCTTTCCTTCACGAGCGCGTCGAGGGTTTTTCGCAGTTCCGTGACGCGGGTGCCGGGGAGTTTGAGGGTGCGGCAAAGCTGGGACTTGGAGAGCGGGTTTCCTTTGGCGGAACGGAGGGCGTCGAGAATCGAATCTCGCAGATTATTGCCGGACATGCTGGCAGCGTGGCGGCTGGCGGCTGTCCCCGCAACGGCAAAGGGGTGGAAAAGAATTGCGGGCGGCAAAATACGAAATAAAGTATGCACCATGTGACTGCGGAGGTCATTGAAGCATTGTCAGCTTCCGAAATCTCGTATTTGCTCCGCCGCAGTGAATTCCAACACCGATCCGATCATGAAAACCCAACCACTCCGCCGCAAGTACGGTTTCACCTTAGTCGAACTTCTCGTCGTCATCACCATCATCGCGGTGCTCGCGGGGGCGGCCGCGCCCATGGCGATGAGTGCGGTGCAGAAAGGGAAAAAAACGAAAGCTCTCAACACCTGCGTCGCCATTACATCTGCAGTCAATAATTACTACACCGAGTATGGCGCTATGCCGAAAGACGGGCTGAGTGAGGACATCAAATTGGACACGAAAACCGATCTCGACTTTCTCAAAGTCTTGCTCGGCACCGAAAGCGGCAACACTCCTTTAAATCCACGGGCGATCAAATTTCTCAACGTCGAGCAAGGCAAAGGAAACAAGGATGGACTCATGTATGCTTCGGGTTCCTCCGACAAGATCACAGGCTTGTACGACCCATGGGGCGGCAGTTATTACGTCATGCTCGACGGGGATTATGACGAGGAAATCAAAGTCAAGCCGGCTGCGGCGACTCAGAACGTCACCCTCCATGGGCGTCGGGTCGCTGTTTGGAGCAACGGCGCGGATGGCGTCAGCGGCACCGGCGGCAAGGTCGCTGACGACGTGAAGACTTGGAAATAAAGTCCCGTCACTCAACCAAGCCCAAGCATGAAAACCCCGTCCAGCTCCGGCTGCGGCGGGGTTTTCCGTGTCGGGGATGAGCGTTCTAATTTTCTGCCAGCCAAGCGTCGATGCCGCCAGTGACGTTCTTGACGCGGGTGAAGCCGTGGTCGAGCAGCAGTTGCACGGCCTTGGCGGAGCGCCCGCCGGCTTTGCAGTGGACGAGGATTTCACGATCCTGCGGCAAGCTGGCCAGCTCGTCCGGCAGAGTTTTCAGCGGGATCAAGCGCGCGCCCTCGATGCGGGCGACGGCGTGCTCCTCCGGCTCGCGGACGTCGATGAGGAGGCCTTTGAAATCACCGGTTAGGATGATGCGGAGTTCGGTGGTGGTGATGGATTCCATGTATTCAGGAGTATAAGAGCAGGAGGCGGGCGCGGTGGTTTCCGTATTGGAAACGCTGTGGATTTCGGGTGCGTCGCCGCAGAGACGGCATTGCGGATCGCGGTTGAGCTTGAGAGTCCGGAACGCGCTGCCGAGCGCGTCATAACAAGTGAGCTTGCCGAGCGGCACGCTGCCGATTCCGAGAATGAGCTTGAGCGTCTCCATCGCCTGCAAGGAGCCGATGATGCCGGGCAGCACGCCTAACACGCCCGCCTCCTGGCAGGACGGCACACTGCCTGCGGGCGGGGAATGCGGCAATAGGCAGCGGTAGCACGGCCCGCCGAGGTGCGGCGCGAACACGCCGGTCTGCCCCTCGAAGCGGTGGATCGCGCCATAGATGAGCGGTTTTCCGAAAAAAAACGCGGTGTCGTTGGTCAGAAAGCGGGTGGGGAAATTGTCCGAGCCATCGACGAGGATGTCGTAGGAACTGGCGATTTCCTCGGCGTTTTCCGGGCTAAATCGCACCGGGTGGAGTTCGACCTGGACGTGGGGATTCACCTCGCGCAGGCGGGCGGCGGCGCTTTCGAGTTTCGGTTTCCCGAGCCACGATTCGCCGTGGAGGATTTGCCGTTGGAGATTGGAGGCGTCCACCACGTCTGCATCGACCAGCCCCAGTCGGCCGACTCCCGCGGCGGCCAGATAAAGCGCGGCGGGCGAACCGAGAGCGCCGGCACCGATGAGCAGAACTGACGCGTTTTTCAGCCGCAACTGTCCGGCCTCGCCGACGGCGGGAATGAGCAGGTGGCGCGAGTAACGGAGAAGCTCCGCCGGTGAAAGTCCGTCTGGCATGGCGGCGGATGCTTGCAGTGGAATGGACACCGGTCAAAGCCGGAAAACCACTTTGCGGGCTGCACATCACGGCGGATTTTTAGAAATCGCCAAAAATCGGGTCGGGCACTAGCTTGCGCCCATGCCGACGTGCGCCGAAACCATCGCCCATTGTTCCGCTTGTGCGAGTCTGATGGACGTGTCGGCGATGGCCCCCTTCGCCAACGTGGTGTGCCCGGCCTGTGGCGAGCATACACGGGTAAAGCGCGAGTTCGGGCCTTATACGCTCGTCCGGCGGCATGCGGTGGGCGGCATGAGTATGGTTTTCGTCGCTCATGATGACACGCTCAACCGCGAGGTGGCGTTGAAAATCCTCAGCGAAAATTTCTCGGCGGACGCGCGACGGATCAAGGCCTTCGAGGAAGAGGCGCGGATCACGGCTTCGTTCAGCCACCCGAATGTGGTGCGCGTGCTGACGACGGGGCGGGCCTTCGGGCGATTTTACATCGCGATGGAATTTGTGCCGGGCGGGCATTTCGAGCACCAGATCCGGGAGCGTGGGAAAATCCCTGTCTTGGAAATGTTGCCGCTCGCCATCGAGGTCGCGCAGGGACTCAAGGCCGCGCATTCGGCGGGCTTGGTCCACCGCGACGTGAAACCCGGAAACATTCTGTTGGACTCAGAGGGGCATGCCAAGCTGGTGGACTTCGGACTCGCTCTCGTGACTCACGGCGGCAAAGCTCAAGCCTCCGAAATCTGGGCCACTCCTTACTATGTCCCGCCAGAAGCAATCGAAGGTTATACCGAGGATTTCCGCTCGGATATCTATGCCTTCGGGGCGACTGTCTATCATGCTCTAGCCGGTCAACCGCCTTGCGACGAGGAATCGATGGTCTCCGACATTCTTCGCGAGGCGAAGAAAAAAGTGGTGCCGCTGGGTCTCGCCGAGCCTTCGCTGCCCGCCGATGTCTGCCGGCTCGTGGAGCGAGCCATGGCGTATGACCCGAAGGATCGTTTCTCTTCCTATGACGAAATGATCGGCCTGATGGAGTCGGCGCTGAAGCATTTGAAATCCGGTGCTCCGGAAGCCGTGGAGACCTCTGGCAGCGCGGCGAAACGGCGCGCGAAAAAGAAGCGGGCCAAAAGGATCTCCCTTTCGCTCGGCGGCCTGGTCTTGTTGGCTCTCCTCGGCGGAGGCGTCTGGAGGATCACTCGCAAGGCCCCCGCGCCCGCGCCGAAGCCGCAGGTGATGGTGAGTCCCGTATCGATCATCCCCGAGTCCGTTGCCACGACCGGCATCGACATCGCGAAAAGCTACCGCGAGGCGCGGACCGCGGTGGAGGCCAGCGATTTCGCGAAAGCCGCCGCCGAGTTCGCGAAACTCCGTGGAAATCCCGGCGTGCAAGAGCCCACTCGCAGCTGGGCTGGCATCGAGGCGGTGGTCGCCAGCTACCTGGATGGTCAGTCTGCCGATGCCAGAAACCAGGCCAAGGCGACTCAAGCGCATGTGTCGTCTTTACCGATAGAACAACGAATCGGCGAGGGGCTCATTCGGATGCTGGATCGGTTGGAAGGGCTTCCCGCCATCCCCGCGAAGGAACTCGATACTGCCGGCGCTGATGCATCGCAGGTGCTGGCCTGGATGCTCGCCGGACTCAAGAATTGGGAACAGGGAATGCCGGGCGAGGCGGTGGGTTGGTTTTCCGCCGTCTCCTCCGCGAAGATCCCAGAGGCGGACGCATGGCTCGTCATCTATCAAAATCTGGCGAACGGTTATCTTGCCGATCATCAGGCGCTCTCTCGTCCGGTATTTGATGGATTTCCCGCCGAGGTGGCCGGATGCGAGGCGGCGGTTGCCGAGCTGGAGGAAATCCTCGGAACGTTAAAAACCCGCGGCCGCGCCCGTTACAACGTGCGCGCCTGGCAGCTTGACTTGACGAAACATTCCAAGCTGCTAACTGCCGCGAAGAATGTCCCGCCCGCCGTATCCGCTGCGGGCGATTTGGGCGCGGTCATGGCGAAACTGGCCGAGTTTTCCAAAGACTGTCGTTTCCAGGAGTCTTCCGTTTATCTCGTATTTCTGTCCACCGATCCGGAGGGCGCGACGCGAGCTTCCTTGCTGGCGGTTAGCGAGGCGTCCGCCGCGCTCTTTGCCGATCTTGCGGCGGATCTCCGTAAAGAAACCGCGACAGGCGAGTTTCTGATGAAATCCGGGCAAGTCGTCGGCAAAGTCGCCATCAACCCCGCTGGCGTGATCACCACCGTGGACGCGAATCAGAAATCCGCTCCCGCCAAGTGGGGGAATTTCTCGCCGGACGCGATCATCGCCCTGCACCGGATTTTCGTGAAGAATTCGAAGAGTGAGGCGGAACGCTTGCGCCGCCACGAGTGCGCGATTTGCTTCGACTGGCTGGCGGGAAATCGTGCCCGCGCGCTGCTGGCTGCCTCCGTGCTGTCTCAGGAAATTCCGGCCTTCAAACAGCGCTGGGAAGCCATCGCCGGCGGCCTGCCAAAGTAGCGATGCGGCACATTCCCTTTGAATCGCCTCCAAAACCCAACAGAGAATGACGCGTCCAATGACGGATTTCATCCATGAACGCCGCTTCCGAGGGGGCAAAGGCATCATTTCCGCTTCGCGGCTTGCTCTGGATGCAGCGGGCATGTTCCCTGCTCCTGGGCGAACAAGCCAGCGCCGCCCGTAGCTCTGACCTTCCAATCTATGTCACGCAAAACCAAGATTATCATCACCCTCGGTCCCGCCACCGAAGCCGAAGAAATGATCGGCAAGCTCATCGACGCAGGCACCAACGTTTTCCGGCTTAACATGAGTCACGCCAAGCACGAGTGGGCCGCAGAAATGACCAAGCGAGTCCGCCGCCAATCCGACGCACGGGACGCTCACATCGCAGTCCTCTTCGACCTCACCGGCCCGTCCATCCGCACCGGGGATTTGGAGAAACCCTACACCCTGGTAGAGGGCGACATCGTTGAATTCCGCAAGCTCGGCACCGATCCCACCGTCCCGCTTTCCACCACCGTCAACTACGACGGACTGATGGGCGACGTCACCGCCGGTAACACTCTCGTCGTGGACAACGGTGCCATGCTCATGCGCATCGACGTGGTGGAAGCCGACCGCATCCTTTGCTTCGTGAAAACACCCGGCTCGATGGGCTCGCGCCGCCACATCAATCTACCCGGCGTCCGCCTAAACCTCCCCGCGCTAACGGATAAGGACCACAAAGACCTTTCTCTCGCCGTCGAGTGCGGTGCGGACTACATCGCCGGCTCCTTCGTCCGCGACTCCGCCCACGTCCGCGAGCTGCGCGTGGCGATGCAGGCGCTCGAAGGCAATGCGCAAATCGTCGCCAAGGTTGAGGACCAAGAAGCCATCCGCAACATCGACGCCATCATCCAAGAGGCCGACGTCATCATGGTCGCCCGCGGCGATCTCGGCACGGAAGTCGAGTTCGAGGAACTCCCGATCCTCCAGCGCCGCATCGTCAAGCGCTGCCATGAGCTCGGCACCCGCGTCATCGTCGCCACCCAATTGCTAGAGTCGATGATCACCAACCCCACGCCCACCCGCGCAGAAGTGACTGACGTGATGAACGCTGCTTACGAGGAAGCCGACTGCTTGATGCTTTCCGGCGAAACCTCAGTCGGCCGCTACCCGGAGCGCTGCGTGGAGGCGCTGGTCCGGATTTCCTCGCGCATCGAGCGCTCCGGCGGCCACGGATTCGGCCAAAACGTGCTGCTACGCGACGAGCGCCAGAAGACCGCCCGCGCCGCCGTCACTCTGGCAGACTCACTGCCAGACGCGCGGCTCGTCGTGCTCACCCGCCGCGGTGTGCTAGCCAACCACGTTGCCATGTTAAGGCCGCGGACGTCCGGCTTCTATGCCTTCACCCCGACTGAGCCAGTCTGCCGCAAGCTCTCACTGACCCGCGGCCTCCGTGGCTTCATGCTGCCCTTCGCCTCCAACATCGAGGAAACCATCCAGCGCGTCACCGAGCTACTGCGGAAGGAAGACCTCGTCCGGCCCGGCACCCCGCTCGTCATCGTTTCCGACATTCTATCCGACCACTTTGCCGCGAACTCGATCCTACTTCACCACGCGTAGTCCACGGTGACACAGGGATTCCTGCCTGTTACGATTTCCAATCCATCGTTCCTGTGGGAGTCCAGGCAGGCTTCCGCCTTGGGTGCCCCGTCAGCTCCAAAAGCCGACGTTCGTGAGGCCCAATGAGGATATTCGAATTCATGCGCTTTCCGGGGCAGTGGCCTTTTGAAAGCGCGGCAACTGGATCTTTCCTTGCCGAGTCGTCTTCAATTGAGGGCCGAAACCATCAATTTTGAAGTAATCTCCTCCATTTTGATAAATGGGCGATGGTCCTGCGGCTTTCATGGAATGTTCAATATTCCTCGCCGAATGATTTTGAAAGACCTGTCTCGGACAATACTTCATGTTATGAAGGTTCGAACAATCAGGATGATAATTCACTCAGCCTAGATCGATTTCGTCAGATTCGTAAAACCCAATACCATGCAAATTAGTTTTATCGATTGGGCCATCGTGGTCATTTACCTCGCCGGTGTCGTTAGCCTCGGTTGTTGGGCAGGCATGAATGCGAAGAAGAAAGGTAAGCAAACTGGCGAGTCCGTAGCGGGCGATTATTTCATGGCAGCACATACGCTCAATTGCCCCGATGGCGACGTCATCGCGGACGCCTGCGTCTTCCTCATTTCCTCCAAGGCCCGCTTCATCACCGGCCACATCATGCACGTCTCCGGCGGTGCTGAAATCGGCTATCGCCGGTAAATCCTCCAATCAATTACTAACATGAAAATTTCATCATTCCTTCTCACCACGCTCCTCAGCACCGGCAGTCTGCTGGCCCAGGACATCACACCCGCATCCGCCGCAACCATCAAAAATTGGCAGGACGCCCGCTTCGGCATGTTCATCCATTGGGGCCCCGTCAGCCTGAAAGGCGCTGAGATCGGCTGGTCGCGCGGTGGTCACATCCCGATCGAGGAATATGACAATCTCTACAAACAATTCAATCCCACCAAATTCGACGCCGATGAATGGGTCGCCGTCGCCAAGGCATCCGGAATGAAATATATAATCCTAACGACAAAGCATCATGACGGTTTTTGCCTCTGGGACACCAAGCAGACCGACTACAACATCATGAAGACCCCCTTCAAGCGGGACGTCGTCAAGGAACTCGCCGCAGCTTGTAAAAAAGGTGGTATTGCCTTTGGTGCTTACTACTCCGCCTGTGACTGGCATCACCCGTCTTACCCGCTTGGATCGCCTGCCGGAACCTCTAAAAACCCCAACCCAGACTTAAAAGCCTACGATGCTTATCTGCAAGGACAGGTCACCGAACTGGTGAAAAACTATGGTCCGCTTTTGACCCTTTGGTTCGATGTCCCACAAGCATACGACCAGACCTACGGCATTCCCATGGTCAACATGCTGCGCAAGCTCCAACCCAATCTCATGATCAACAACCGCGCCTACTCCGTCGGCGGCGCTGGCAGCGGCATCGGCCTCCAACTTCCCGTTGGCGACTACGACACCCCAGAACAATCCATCGGAGGTTTCAACATGGACCGCCCGTGGGAAACTTGCATGACCCTCTGCCAACAATGGGCCTGGAAACCCAATGATACGATGAAGTCGATCGAAGAATGCATTCACACCCTCATCCGCACCAACGGCGGCGATGGTAATTTGCTTTTCAACGTCGGCCCACAACCAGACGGCTTGATCGAAGGCCGCCAAGTCGAACGCCTCAAGGAAATGGGCGCATGGCTTAAGAAAAATTCAATGGCCATTTACGGCACCCGCGGCGGCCCGTGGAAGCCCTCAGCCCAAATCGCCAGCACCCGCAAGGGTAACAAAATCTATCTCCATCTTCTTAAAAAAATCGAAGGCCCTGTCACCGTCACCGCCCCGCCAGTCGCCATCAAGTCCGCGAAATTACTCAATGGCCCGCCTCTCAAAACTTCCATTGCCGATGGATCACTTTCATTCGTTATCCCCAACAACTCATGGGATAAAATTGACACCATCATCGAGCTGACCATCGACGGTGATTCCATGGACATCGCGCCGATTAAGCATTCCAAGAAATCCAGCATCCCCGGTGCGAAGGCATCCGCATCCGCGAGCTATCAAAATATCCCAGAATTCAGCGCCGAGATGGTCCTTGATGGCGATCCCGAATCCCGCTGGGCCACCAATGAGGGCACACGCCAAGCATGGCTGCAAATCGACCTTGCCAAGGAAACCACTTTCAACGGCATCAGTATTGAAGAAGCCCTCGCCGGACATTCCAGCCGTGTGACCAAGTTCGAACTTCAGAAAAAAGACGGCTCCTCGTGGACCACATTCCACAGTGGAAATGCGCTCGGTGCGCATTTCAAAGCCTCCTTCGAACCCGTCACCACCACCGCCTTCCGCCTCAATATCCTCGACGCATCAGAAGGTCCGACCATCTCCGAAATTCTTATCCAGACCCCATGATCATCCGCATCTCCACCCGCGACGCTCGCTATCCCATCGGCTCCGGCCATGGCAGCGACGCTATCCACAAGGACCCGATTTATTCCTATACCGTCACGCTCCTAACCGACGAGAAGGGCCGCACTGGAAGCGGGCTCGCCTTCACTCTCGGTGAGGGCAACACCTCGTCTGCCGCGCCGCTGAGTTTTATGCAGCCCGCCTGCAAGGCCGCGACATCGAGGAAATCATGTCTAACTTCGGCGCGCTCCAGAAGGAAATGGCCGATGAACAACAATTCCGCTGGCTCGGCCCGCATAAAGGCGTCGTGCAACTCGCTCTCGCCTCCGTCACCAACGCTTGCTGGGACCTCTGGGCCAAAACGCGCGGCCTGCCACTGTGGAAGCTGCTGCTAGAACTTACCCCCGCGCAAGTCGCCGCCACGCTCGATCTTTCTTACCTGGAAGACGTGCTCACTCATGAGCAAGCCGTTGAACTCCTAACGAATCCCGCCGCCACCCGCGCAAATCGTGAAAGCATCCTCACCAGCGGTTACCCCGGCTACGATACCTCCGTCGGGTGGTTTAATTACAGCGATGAGCAAGTTCGTGAAAACTGCAAGCGCGCCATGGACGCCGGCTTCACCGCCATGAAACTCAAAGTTGGCTCCAAGGACCCGGAACGCGACCTCCGCCGTGCCCGCATCGTCCGCGAAGTCGCCGGACCCGACGCCCGGATCATGGTCGATGCCAACCAGCAATGGACGCTCCCGCAAGCGCTCGACATCTGCGCCCGGCTGAAGGAAATCAATCCCTACTGGATCGAAGAACCCACTCACCCCGATGACGTCACCGGTCACAAAACCCTCGCAGATGCCATCGCACCGATGAAGCTGGCACTCGGCGAACACGTCCCTAACCGCATCGTTTTCAAAAACTACCTCCAAGCAAAATGTGCGGGATTCATGCAAGTGGATGCCGTTCGCGTGGCTGGCGTCAGTGAGTTTTTAGCCGTGAGCATCATGAGCAAAAAGTTCGGTGTCCCCGTCGTCCCACACGTCGGCGACATGGGCCAACTCCACCAGCACCTCGTGCTCTTCAACCACATCGCACTCGATCTGCCCGCCATCTTCTTGGAACACATCCCGCACCTGCGCGAACATTTCGTAAACCCCGTCCGAGTCGAAGCTGGCGTCTATCGGACACCACAGGAAATCGGCGCATCCTGCGATTTAATCTAAACGGAAATTTATCAAGACGAATCACGGTGGAATTCGGTAGGTGTGACCCAAGGGGGGCTGTAACCCAGCCGCTGAATGTTTCAAAAAAGTCACCATCCGCCGTTTGCGCCGAAAAGGCAGGTGATTCAATATCCCTAAGTAGTTCGCCCCCGTTCGCAATGTTTCACTCATGGTGATGGGAACGGACTGCACACATCACCCGACACCCCGCACACCGAGTGCTGGCATGCGGGATGATGGAGAAAACAACGACACCCACCCCAATAAAATGAACGCCACAGAACCACGCAGACCCTATCCCGACGTCTCTACCGTGCCGTCCGAGTTGTCTTTTGAAGACGGCTGGGACGGCGAGGCCATATCGGAATTGATTCGCTCCAAGTCCGCTCACGGAAAAACGCCCGCCTTCCTTTTTCTCGGAAGAAAAGAGTCTTGCCTGTTGAGAAATCATCTCGCCGAGTCCTTCGGCGAGGACGCTGTTCCCACCCTGTATGGCACCTATTACATGGGGCTCGACGTAATCACTATCGATTGCGAGAGCTTCATCGCGACAGGCGGCCGCAAAGTGATCCGTACGCTGCAAGACCCGATGTCCCGCCGCCCCGCGTGGCGCGACCGAGAGACTGATGCACGCTGGCAGCTACGAATCTAATGGTATCTTGTGACCCCTGCTCCTCCTGATTTAAGGGGGAGCGGGCGTCCCAAGACCTTCAGGCAAAGCTTCCCCCCCGGCGAAAAGGCTCCCTCACGAGGGGGCCTTTTCCATTTCCCTGCGAGCCATGAAATGAACGACACAAGACTGGCGCTTCCCTCAGGTTCCGCCAGACTCCCGGCAGCCACCCGCACTCATGCTCGCCTTTTCTTCATGCTGGAATAACAGCCGCCACACGGACGGCGAGTCGATGATCGAGGAAATCGTCGAACTCGGATTCTCCAACATCGAGCTCTCGCACGGCATGACCATCGCCAAGCTGCCCGGGATTAAAAAAGCCTATCAGCGCGGGATTTTCAAGTGTTCCGGAGTGCATAACTATTTCCCCTCGCCCGTCGAGGTGATGATCGACGCACCAGACGCTTATGAGTTCACCTCGCACCGGCCCTTCGACCGCCAGCGCGCGATGGACATGACCTTCCGCACGCTCGACATCGCCGCCGAGTTCAAGGCGCAATACCTCGTCCTCCACATGGGCTCGGTGCCGATGGATTCGAAAAAATGGACCCGCCCGCTCACCATGACCGTCGCCGAAGGCGGCCAACACCGCGCGGACCATATCAAACAGAAGCTCGCATTCGTGAAGAAGCGCGAAAAAATCGGTCCGCTGTATTTTCACCGGGCCATCGAGGCACTCACCGCCATCGCCGAGCGGGCTGCGGAAGTCGGCGTCAAGTTGGCCATCGAGTCCCGCTCGCGCTTCGAAGATATGCCGACGGAGCGCGAGATGATCGCCCTGCAAACGCATTTCGCCGACCATCCGTGGGTCGGCTACTGGCATGATTTCGGCCACGTTCAGCTCAAGCACAACCTCGGCCTGCTCGACCACGAGGAGTGGCTGGATAAAATTTCTCCACACCTGATCGGCGGCCATGTCCACGACGTGCAGTGGCCTGCGAGAGACCACCGCACGCCGTTTAGCGGCACGCTGGATTACGCCGCGCTGTTGAAATTTTTCCCCGCCGACTGCCCGCTCATCTGGGAGCTCAGCCCCACCCGCGAAGCCGCGGAAATCCGCAGCGCGCGGGTCCGCTGGAAAAGCGAATTCCCCCAGCGTGCGTAAGATCCAAGACAGTTTTCACCCATCGCGCCGTTCTATGGGAACAAAAAGCCCTCACATTTTCCAATTCATGAAACCTCATTTCAAACTCCTCCTCCCCGTTAGCGCGGTCAGCGCCAGCTTGATCACATACGCCGCCGCGTTCGGCTTCCGCGGCCCGGACCCGCTCGACGCCAAAGCGACCGATGCCGCCGTCACCGTCCTCACCACACAGATTCTCGAGCAATCCCAATTCGCCCACCAACAACTTGACGACGAACTTGCCGGCAAGTTTCTCGACCGCTATCTGGATACGCTCGACGGCAGCCACATGATTTTCCTCAAAAGCGACATTGATGAATTCGCAAACTCCCGGAAGTCGCTCGCCGAAACTACGCGCAAGCAAGGCGACACCAGCCTCGCGCACTTCATTTTCAAACGCTACCTCCAGCGCCTCGACGAACGCGTCAACTTCATCGCCGCCGAATTGAAGGACGCAAAATTCGATTTCACCGCCGAGGAAACCTACTCCTACGACCGCAAAGAAGCGCCCCGCCCGGCGGACATCCAAGCCGCGCAGGCCCTCTGGCGCCAGCAACTGCGCTACGAATACCTCCAAGAAAAACTCTCCGGAAAAAAGGAACCTGACATCGTCAAAACCCTCGGTCGCCGCCCCGTCCGGATCGCGGAGACGATGCGCAAACTCAGCGACAAGGCCGTGCTCGAAATCTATCTCAACGCGCTCGCCCAGATCTACGACCCGCACTCCGACTACATGGGCCCCGAGCAGCTCAAGAGCTTTGAAATCGGGATGAATCTTTCGCTCACCGGCATCGGAGCCACGCTGCAATCCGAGGACGGCTATTGCAAAATCAAGGAACTCGTCCCCGGTGGCCCCGCCGCCCGCAGCGGATTACTGGAGAACGGCGACCGCATCGTCGGCGCCGCCCAGAAGAAGGACCACGAGTTCACCGACCTCATCGATCTGCCGCTTTCCCAAGCCGTCGAACTCATTCGCGGCAAAAAAGGCACCTCCGTTTTCCTCAATATCATCCCTGCTGCCGCCACCGACGACAGCGCCCGCAAGACCATCACCATCGTCCGCGAAGAAATCAAACTTGAAGACCAGCAGGCCAAAGCCCAGATCATCGACCTCCCAGCCGGCGACAAAATCCAGCGAATCGGCGTCATCGACCTACCTGCTTTCTACGCTGGCGAAGGCAACGGCAAGGGAGCACCCACTTCCGCCACCGCAGACGTCGCCCGCATCGTCACCAAGCTCAAACAGGAAAACGTCACCGGCATCATCCTCGACCTCCGCCTCAACGGCGGCGGCTCGCTCCAAGAAGCCATCGACCTCACCGGACTCTTCATCCCCTCCGGCCCGGTCGTCCAAACGCAGAGCCTTGAGGGCCGATTGGAAGTCGGCAAAGACCGCGATGGGGCAGTCGCCTATGACGGCCCGCTCGTCGTTCTCACCAGTCGCTTCAGCGCCTCCGCCTCCGAGATCGTCGCCGGTGCCTTGCAAGACTACGGCCGCGCGGTCATCGTCGGCGACACTGCGACTTTTGGCAAAGGCACCGTCCAAACGATCATCCCACTCGACCGGATCATGCAAAGCGAAGGCGTCGTACCCGGCTCTGATCCCGGTGCTCTGAAAGTAACGATCAGCAAATTCTATCGCCCCAGCGGCAAGTCCACCCAGCTTGAAGGCGTCAAAGCCGACATCGTCATTCCCTCGCTCACCGACCTGCCGGAAATCGGCGAATCCGACCTCGCCAATCCTCTACCGTGGGACACCGTCCCCGCCGCGCAATTCACGAAAACCAACCGCGTCAGTCCATCCCTCGCCACCCTCCGCACCCACTCCGACCTGCGAATTGCCAAAACTCCAGATTTCGTCGAAATGAAGTCCGAGATCGAACGCTTCCGCAAGCTCCGTGCCGAAAAGTCCGTCTCGCTCAACGAAGCCAGCCGCCAAAAAGAGAAAGACGAACTCAAAGCCCGCACCGAGACCCTCAAAAAAGAGCGCCTCGCCCGCGCCGCCAACCCGCCCGCCGCCTACGAGGTCACGCTGAAAAACGTGACCAAACCCGGCCTCGGCGATTTGGTTAAACCGAAGAAGCCTAAAGTGGATCTCGACCCAGAGACCGATGATGAAACGGCAGCAGCGGCCCCGGCCGAAGACATTATTCTCCACGAGGCGCAAAACATCCTGCTCGACTACAGCAACCTCCTTAAGGGGCAGCCCGTCGTTTCCCAGCGTTGAGCGTCATTTCTCCGGCGGCGCGTCCTTCTTGATCGGCGGCATCAACGTCATTCCCTTCAGCAAGCGGCAGAACTCCTTTTTCGCTAAAACCGCCACGCTGCCCTCTCCCTTCGGCTCGCCGTTCATCGTCTTGAATTCTACTTCGTAGCGGTCGAGCCGCACGATCCGGATAAATTTCGCGCCCTTTTGGTAAACCTCGTCTTGATAAATTCTCATGCCGGAGTCTGGCGGCGCTGCTAAGATCTGGCAAGCGGACAGAAAAAACGCTCAACTTTCTGGGAGCGAACGAGAAAGTAGCCTCACAAGGGCTCGAACCTTGAATAACAGAATCAAAATCTGCGGTGTTACCATTACACTATGAGGCTTTTTGCCTGCGGCTGGCGCAACCTAAACCGCCCTTCACGGGTTTGGCAACTGGGAAAATCAATCAAAGTGCCGCGATTTTCACCGTTTTTTCGATCATCACCTCCGCCATGTCGGAATCTACTGTGACATAGGGACGGGCCTGTGTGACATAGGGACGGGCCTGTAATAAAGCCTTGTTGCAATTCCCCTCTCACCCCGATAGTTCTTCTTTATGAGACGAGCGCGATGGTTGGCGGAATGGCGAAAAGCTGCTGGGAAACCGGTGTTGTATCATGTGCTTTCACGGGTGGTAGATCGGCGGTTTGTGCTGGGGACGGAGGAAAAGGAAAAATTCCGGACTTTGATGCGCATGCAGGAGAATTTCACGGGGTGCCGGGCACTTTCTTACTGCCTGATGGACAATCACTTCCATATCCTGCTGGAGGTTCCGCCGATGACGGAAGGCGGGCTTTCCGATGAGGAATTGCTGAAGCGTCTGTCGGCGATTTACGGCGAGGCTTTCGTGGCTGGAGTGGCGAAGGAATTGGGGGACGCTAGGACAGCAGTTTACACGAACGAAAGCGGGATGAATGAGGCGATGGCGGCGATCCACAAGCGATTCACCTACCGCATGCAGGATTTGGGCGAATTCATGAAAGGTCTGCTGCAACGCTTTACCCAGTGGTTCAACCGCGCGCATACGCGCACCGGGACGCTGTGGGAGGATCGATTCAAGAGCGTGATCGTGGAAGACGGCGTCGCTGCGCGGACGATTTCGGCCTACATCGACTTGAATCCGGTGCGCGCTGGGATGGTGGCTGACCCGGCGGATTACCGCTGGAGCAGCTATGGCGAATCGGTCGGCGGCGGAAAGAATGGCAATGGTAAAAAGGCGCGGGAAGGCTTGGTGCGGGCGTATTTTTGCGATCAGGGCGTCGGATTGGATGCTGGGAAATGGGAGGAAGTTTCGCGGTTGTATCGGCGCTTGATGGGCCTCGCGGTCAGTCGGAAACCCGGGCGGGCAGAGATTCAGCGACGCTCGCAGACCGCCGCTACAGTGACCCAAAACACGGCGGAGTTGCTGGAGAGCGAAGACAACGAAACAGTTTTAAAGGATCTGGGAACCGCGAAGATGTTACGCTGCCGGATTCGGTATTTCACCGATGGTGCCGTGATCGGCAGCAAGGCGTTTGTGAACGAGGCATTCGCGAGTGCGCGAGATCGATTCGGGCCGAAGCGCAAAGACGGTGCGAGGAAGCTGAAAGGCGATGGCGCGGCGGCAAGTCGGATCCTGTGGAGTCTGAGAGACCTGCGGAAGGGAATCGCTTGAATGGATGATGGAAAACGGCTGAGGCGCGGGCACATCGAGTTTCGGGCGCACATTGGACACACAAGCAAAACCCCTAACGCAAAAAAGAAAGCCTCTCGACTTCCTAAGTTACTGTAAATCAATATGGTGCGCGCGACAGGACTCGAACCTGAACAGGGTTGCCCCCACTAGAACCTGAATCTAGCGCGTCTACCAATTCCGCCACGCGCGCACATCATCGATTGGTCGGCGGGAAAAACACCATGGCCCCCCTCTGATTGCAACCCCGTTTTCCGAAAGTTTTGAAATCCGCGTCCCGGTGCGATGGTCCGGCGGTTTTCGGCGTTGCCAAACCCGCTTGCGGTCAACCAATCTCGCGCCATGCAAAAGGCTACGCCGCTCATTCTTGTCCTCGTTCTCGCTGTCACGGCCGGTATCCTTTCGGTGCGCTCTCACAAGCCGCCGGCTGCGGTCCCGCCGCCCGTCGTCGAGACTATTCCGGTGGCCGCCCCGCCGGTTTCCATCCCTACAGTCAAGACCGACACGGCGGCGCTCAAGGTGACGCCGCGCCCTTGGCCGCAGGCGTCCTCAGACGTCGCTCCCGACTCAGGCGCGACTTTTGGGACTCTGGAAAATGGCATGCGTTACATCATCTATCCGAATGTCGAGCCGCCGAAGCGGGTTTCGCTGCGGCTTCACATCGCCGCCGGATCGCTGATGGAGGCGGATGACCAGCAAGGACTTGCCCATTTCCTGGAGCACATGGTTTTCAACGGATCCAAAAATTACACGGCGGCGGAGCTCATTCCGAGGATGCAGCGCCTGGGCATTTCCTTCGGCGCCCATGCCAACGCCTACACCTCGTTCGACGAGACGGTTTACATGCTCGACCTGCCGGACCTATCGGAAGAGACGCTGAAACTCGGCTTCACGGTGATGCGGGATTTCGGTGACGGGGCGCTGCTCGCACCCGAGGAAATCGACAAGGAGCGCGGCGTGATCCTGTCGGAAAAAATGAGCAGGGACTCCGTCAACAGCCGCCTGATGGAGCAGCAGTTCGCCAAACTGTTACCGGATTCGCTTGTGAGTCGGCGCTTTCCCATCGGCACGGAGGAGGTCATCAAGTCCGCGCCGCGCGAACGGTTTCTGGACCTTTACACCCGCTACTACACACCGGAGCGCATGACTTTCATCGTCGTCGGCGATATCGATCCTGCGGAAATCCAAGCCAAGATCGAAAAAGCGTTCGCCTCGATGAGCAATCCGGCGAATCCCGGGAAAAACCCGGATCTCGGCCCGATCAAACAGCCCGAAGGCCTTGAAACCGGCGTTTTCTTCGATAAGGAAGTTTCCTCCACCGACGTCTCGTTGGTGCTTGTCCGGCCATACGTCGAGAAGCCCGACACCGCCGCGACGCGCGCCGAACGCATGCCGCTGGACATCGCCCACTCGATCCTCAGCCGCCGCTTCGACCGGCTTTCCAAGATCGAGGGCTCCGCCATCACTTCCGGCTCCGCCTCCAACAGCACGCTCTTCAATCACCTCGATATTGGCTCCATCGACGTCACCGCCGCCGCCGACCGCTGGCAGGAAGCGGTGCCAATCCTTGAGCAGGAGTTCCGCCGCGCCATCCATCACGGCTTCACCGACGCCGAGCTCGCCGAGGCCAAGTCCAACTTGCTCAACGCTTATGAACAGCAGGTGAAACAAAAGGCCACCCGCAAGTCCGACGGCATCGCCACCGTCCTCGCGAAATCCATCAACGACAACACCGTCTTTTCCGATCCTGCCACCGACCTTGAATTGGCGGCAGGCGCGCTCGACGCCATCGACCTCGCCGCCTGCCACCAGGCGCTGGCGAAATTCTGGGAGGCATCCGGCCATCACTTGATCCTCACCACCAAGGAGAAGCCAGAAAACGCCGAGAAGGAGCTCGCTGCGCTGTTCGAGGAGTCCCGCGGCAAGCCGGTCGAAGCACCCGTCCAGCGGGCCACCCAGCCCTTTGGCTACACCGACTTCGGCAAGCCTGGCACCGTGGTTTCCCGCAAGGAAATTAAGGATCTCGGCATCACTCAACTGGTGCTGTCCAACCAAGTGCGGGTCAATCTCAAGCAAACCGATTTTGAAAAAGGCAGCATCCGCCTACTCGCACGCGTCGGTTCCGGCAAGCTCACCCAGCCCAAAGACAGGCCGATGCTTGACGTGTTTGCCACCGCAGTCTTCGAAGGCGGCGGCCTCGGCAAGCACAGCAACGACGAACTCCAACAGATTCTGGCAGGCAAGAACGTCGGCTGCTCGCTGTCCATCGGCGACGACGCGTTCACCCTCGGCGGCACCACCACTCCTGCGGATTTCACCACCCAGCTCCAGCTCATGTGCGCGTCGCTGAAAGATCCCGGCTACCGTGAAGAGGCACTCTGGCAATTCCAAAAGGCGGCTCCTATGCTCTATCAACAACTCAAGCACACGCCCGCTGGCCCGCAGCGAGAAATGGAAACCTGGCTCCACGGCGGCGACTCCCGCTTCACCCTCGCCCCCGCCGAGAAGCTCTCCTCCTACACCGTTGACGATGCGAAGCAGTGGCTCACTCCCGAGCTCACCAAGGGCTACCTCGAGCTCACGATCGTCGGTGACCTCGAAATCGAGAAAATTCTACCCGATCTACTCGCCACCTTCGGCGCCCTCCCCGTGCGCGCTACCGCTGCGGCCGCGCTGCCTGAAGCTCGCAAGATTCAGTTTCCCAATGCTCCCGCCGCCAAGACCTTCACCTACGAATCGAAAATCCCGCAAGGCGTCGCCACCACGCTCTGGAAGACCGTTGGCGTCCGTGGAAACCAGAAGGAATTCCGCCGCCTCAATATCCTCGCCGACATCTACGGCGACCGGCTCCGCGAGGAAATTCGCGAAAAACTCGGTGCCTCCTACAGCCCTAACGCCGGAGCGTCCGGCTCCGATGCACTCGAAGGCGTCGGCTACATCATCGGCGAGAGCGTCGGCAAGCCCGAAGACCTCGAGCTCCTCCTCAAGACCATGCGCGACCTCGCGGATAGTTTCGCCGTCACCGGTGCCACCGCCGACGAACTCGACCGCGCACTCAAGCCCACCCTCGGCCAGTTGGAAAAATCCCTCCGCGATAACAGCTACTGGCTAGGCACCGTCATGAGTCAGTCCCAGTCCGAACCCAAGCGCCTCGACCTCGCCCGCGGCCGCGATGCCGACTACCGCTCGATCACTCTGGCAGAAATCAACGCGCTCGCCAAAAAATACCTCAAGGCAGAAAACGCCCTGCTCGTTTCCATCAAGCCCGCAGGCTGAGTCATTCCCTTGTCGCACACACCGCCCATGGAAGAAACCACCATCCGCCCGCTGGAACCCAACGATTTGGCAGACGCAGCGGCCTTGCTGACATTGCTGAATCCCGAGACACCTGCAGCGACCATTGCCGCGCGCCTCGAAACGCTGCTAGCCGACTATTCCCACTACGAACTCATCGGCGCATTCGCCGGTGGCGCGCTTGTCGGTGTGGCCGGTGCCTGGGTCGCCACCAAGATCTGGTGCGGCCGTTATCTGGAAATCGACAACCTCGTTGTCGCGCCCGCGCAACGGTCCGCAGGCATCGGCGGCTTGCTCATCCGCCATCTCGAAGCCCTCGCCCGCCAGCGGAATTGCAACATCGTCGTGCTCGACAGCTACACCGCGAACCACCCATCGCACCGACTCTATCACCGCCTCGGCTTCGAAATTTGGGGCTTCCATTTCGCCAAGCCCGTCGGCGACTGGAAAGCCGCGCCATGAACGTCGCCATCGTCCACTATCACCTCGGCCCCGGCGGTGTCACGCAAGTGATCGAAGCCGCCTCGCAAGCCCTCGCCGCCGCTGGCATCCGGCACGTTATTCTCACCGGCGACGCGTCGCCCCGCCCGGATCACCGCCAGATCCCCGGCCTCAACTACCTCCCTTTCCCCGGCGAGCACACCGCCGAATCCCTGACAGAGGCCCTCCGCGCCGCAGCCGCCGACGCCCTCGGCGGCCCGCCCGACCTCTGGCACTTCCACAATCATTCGCTCGGGAAAAACTGCCTCATCCCCCACGTCGTCGCCCGGCTTGCCCGAGAAGACGAGCGCGTCGTCCTCCAAATCCACGACCTCGCCGAGCAAGGCCGCCCCGCGAACTATCAGCTCGTCGCGAATTGCCGGATGCTCTATCCGTTTTCGCCCCGCATCCGCTACGCCTTCCTCAACTCCCGCGACCTCGGCATTTTCACCGCCGCTGGCCTGCCCCCGGAGAACGCCGCCTTGCTTCCGAACCCGGTCGCACTCCCCGCTGCAACAGCACTTCGCGAGCTTTGCGACTCCCCGATTCTTTTCGCCCCCATCCGCGGCATCCGCCGGAAGAACCTCGGCGAGCTCGTCCTCCTAGCCGCGCTCGCCCCCGCCGGCACCCGCGTCGCCGTGAGCCGTGCCCCGCGAAATCCCGAGGCCTTGCCCGTCCACGACACCTGGCGGAAATTCACCGTCAAACACCGCCTGCCCATTGAATTTGACGTCGTCGATCGCTTCGCCCCCGCCGCCGGAGCAGCCACCGGCTTCGAATCTTGGCTCGCCCACGCCAGCCACATCGTCACCACCTCCGTCTCCGAAGGTTTCGGCCTGCCCTTCCTCGAAGCCGCCGCCCTCGGCAAGCCGCTCATCGGCCGGAACCTCCCGCACCTCACGGCGGAGCACGCCCGCCACGGCATCCGCGCCGGACGCCTTTACGACCGCCTGCTCGTCCCTGTCGATTGGAGCGACCTGCCGAT
The DNA here is from genome assembly GCA_041179105.1 of Verrucomicrobiota bacterium. Taxonomy (GTDB): domain Bacteria; phylum Verrucomicrobiota; class Verrucomicrobiia; order Verrucomicrobiales; family Akkermansiaceae; genus Luteolibacter. Next base: position 34,585 of record JBEGUC010000002.1, read on the forward strand.
CCTGCGTGATCACCTCACCACCGATCTGGAGAGAAACTACCGCGACTACCGCCGCCCGCTCTCCCAGGAAACCATCGATGCCACGCTCGCCGCGCTCGTCCGCGACGGCTACCTCGACTTCGGCAATCTCCCGGAACCCCTCCAGCAGGGAATCATCGAGCGCCTCGCCGACCCCGCGAACCGCCGCATCCTCCTCGTCGAAATTGCGGGTCAAACCCAACCCGCCGCAGACTGGCTCGCCGCCGTCATCGCCGACCGCACGCCCACCGCCACTCGCGCCCAGCTCGCCCCCTACTCTCTCGACGCGTATCGGAAATCGCTCACCACGCTCTATCAAGATCTAGCCGACTCGCCCGCTGGAGCCGTCCACCACCTGCCCACTGCTGAAATCCTCACCGCCCACCTCGGCCCAGGATCGTTTCACTTTCTCCTCTCGTCGCTCAAACCCGCCGCCACTTCGGCTGCCTACCGCGCGGTCATCTTCGACATTTACGGCACCCTGCTCGTCGCCGCTCCCGGTGGCGTGAAACCCGATCCACTCGCCGATCCGGTCCTGCGCGACATTCTCCGTCAGTTCGGCCACTCGCCGCCGCTTTCTCCCAGCACCGAGCTTCACGCCGCCGTCCTCCGCCATCACGCCGCCGCCGGAGTTCCCTATCCGGAGGTGGACCTCCGTGCCCTCTGGCGGGAAATTCTGTCACTCGAGCCCGGCACCGACACCAGCCCGCTCGTCGAGGCCATCGAAGCCGCCTGGCATCCGGTCACGCCCATGCCCGGCGCGGAAAACTTCATCCAGCGCCTTTCCCGCACCGGCATCTCACTCGGCCTGCTTTCCAACGCCCAATCCAACACCCTCGCCTCGCTCGGCGGCGTGGCGGACTTATTTGCGCCCGAACTCACCCTGCTTTCTTACCAGCACGGCCTCGCCAAGCCCGCGCCCGAGCTGTTTCAAATCCTGCGCGACCGCCTCGCCGGCCGTGGCATCACCCCCGCAGAGACGCTTTTCATCGGCAACGACCCGCGGCAAGACATCGTCCCCGCCGCCGCCGCAGGCTTCCAAACAGCGCTTTTCATCGGCCATCCAGCTTCCCTCCGCCCCGGCGATTGCCACCCCGACCACTGCGTCCAAAGCTGGGCCGAGCTCGTCGATTTGTTCTGATTCCTAGCGCTCCCCCCTGATTCTACCGATCAGACGAAAAATTTGCCGATTTCATAAAAAATTTACTTTTCACCGCTTGATCATTAATTACTTTGGTCTCGTTCTGAGCGAGGTTCGCCTCGCCAAAACTCCAGTCATTCCAAGCTGGGCCAAGTGATTCGAATTGATCTCCGGGGGGAAGTCAACCGAGCCAGGCCAAGCCGGTGGCTAGATTATAAAGCGCGCGTTGCGAAATCCGGGGGGAATTCCAACGCGCGCTTTTCTTTTATCCCGAATCTCACCTTTCCCCGGATCACTTTGTCAGCTCCTCGAACAAAGTTTGCCTCAAACCGATTCCGGCTTCGGAATTCTCGTTGAGCGCGGGCAGCCTTGCGCGGATCGAGGGCGGCTGTCATGTTCGCGCCATGCTTACCGTGTATGTTTACCAGAAATGCAGCACCTGCCGCGACGCGCTCAAATGGCTCGACGCCCACCGCATCCCCCATCAGGCGAAGGCGATCCGTGAAACGCCACCCACCCCCGCCGAGCTGGCGGCGGCGCTCAAAGTCTTCGGCGGCAATTTGCGGAAAATTTTCAACACGTCCGGCATGGACTACCGTGCGCTCGGCCTCAAGGACCAGTTGCCGACGATGAGCGAGAGCGAGGCCTACGACCTGCTCTCGAAAAACGGCAACTTGGTGAAACGGCCATTTCTAATCGGCGAGGACAAGGTGCTCGTCGGCTTCAAGCCAGCGGACTGGGAGAAAGCGCTGCGGCCACATTTTGAGAAATCATGACGCACTGCGGCTCTATCCGAGAAACCCGGTGAGCGGGCTGGTGGCGTGGGCATGATCGCTGGTTTCCGGCAGGCCAAGTTCGTAGGCTTCGCGACCGGCTTGGACGGCTTGCTTGAAGGCGGCGGCCATCCGCACCGCGTCGCTGGCGATGGCGATGGCGGTGTTGATGAGCACGGCATCCGCGCCGAGTTCCATAGCTTCCGCGGCGTGGCTGGGCGCGCCGAGACCGGCATCGACAATGACGGGAACGATGGCTTGCTCGATGATGATGCGGATTTGATCACGGGTGACGAGGCCACGATTTGAGCCGATGGGCGCGCCGAGCGGCATGACGGTGGCGGTGCCGACTTCCTGCAAGCGCTTGGCGAGGACGGGGTCAGCATTGATGTAGGGCAGGACGGTGAAGCCTTCTTTGACGAGGATTTCTGCGGCCTTGAGTGTCTCGATGGGATCGGGAAGCAGGTAAGTGGGATCCGGGTGAATTTCGAGTTTGACCCACTTGGGCAGTCCGGCGGCGGCGGCGAGGCGGGCGAGGCGGACGGCTTCTTCGGCATTCATGGCACCGCTGGTGTTGGGAAGCAGCAGGTATTTCTCCGCGTCGATGAATTCGAGAATATTGGCGTAGGGATCATTCTTGCCGGTGAGGTCGGCGCGGCGGAGGGCGACGGTGACGATCTGGGTGCCGCTGGCGGCCAGGGCGGCGCGCATCGATTCATTCGAGGGAAATTTGCCGGTGCCGAGGAAGAGGCGGGAGTTGAATTCGCGGCCGGCGATGGTGAGGGTGGACATGGGAAGAGATTTTGAATTTTAGATTTTGAATTTTAAATTCTCCGCGAGCCAGGCCTCGAAGGAGGCGTGGTCGTGGAGATCGTATTGCCAGCAGCGGAAGCCGAGTTCGCGGCCGGTGGCAATGTTTTGCGGGAGGTCGTCGATGTAGAGGGTGTCTGCGGGGACGAGGCCGTGTGTGTCGATGGCGTGATGATAGATTTCGGGCTCGGGCTTGATGAAGCCAGTCTCGTAGGAAAGCACGGCGGCGGCAAACAGCTTGAGCTCGGGGAATTCTTCAAAAATCCACGGACAATGGATGGCATTGGTGTTGGAGAACAGAATCAGCCGGTGGCCCTCGCTGGCGAGCTTGCGGACGCAGGCCCACATCGGCTCGTTAGGGGTGAAAATCTGCTGCCAAGCATGACGAAATTCGGCGGGCGTGACAGGACTGCCGATCACTTCGATGGCCCACGCGATGTAGGTTTCCACCTCGATGCGACCGGCTTCAAACTCGTCCTTGCGGTCCAGCATTCGGTCCATCCGCGCGACGAGATTCGAGTCACCGTCGGGAAAGAGGCGGGCGAGGGAGGTCTCGAAATTGAAGTCGAGAAGGACGCGGCCGATGTCGAAGAGGAAGGTCATGAGTCGGGATTTGAGATTTGGCTGAGGATGAAACTGGCGGCGGTGATGGCACCGGCATTTCGGCCGTGGCGGGCGAGGGCGTCTTTCATGGCGCGCCAGCCAGCGGCGTGGCCGGATAGAAGATCCGCCACGCTGCGGGTGAGGACTGCGGGCGTCTCGGCGAGGTGGCCGCCGCCGATGATTTCAAGGAGCCGGAGATTTCCCTCTTCCTGGCCGGGCACGAGGTGATGGATGAGCATCGGGCAGCGGGCGGCGATGGCTTCATGGACGGTGGCACCGCCGGCCTTGCCGACGACGAGGTGATGCTGATTAAGGAGTTGCGGCACGCGGCGCGTCCAGCCGACGAGCCGGACGCGGCCCGGATAGGCTTTCTGGATTTCCCGCGCGCGGGAGTGGAGCCGCCGCACGTTCCGCCCGAGGACGATGGTGAGGTGGACGGCGGGCGATGCTTCGAGCAGCGCCCGGCTGTGGCGGCGGACAAAGGGCAGCTTGGCCGTGGGGAAATAGAGAATCCGGAATGGATCGCAGGCGGCGGCGGATTCGACGGGCGCGAGCCGGGAAAACGTCGGGTGCACGGGGAATCCGGTGTCGATGATTTTTTCCCCGGGCAGTCCGGCGCGCACCATCATTTCCCGGGTGACGGGATCGGTGACGAGCCAGCGGTCGCACTCCGCACGCAGCCAGGCGGCGTTGATCTCGATGGAATCGGTGACTACGACGAACACCGGAATCTTTACCACCGAGCCAGAGAAGATCCGCGTCAGTAAATACGGATAGAGCGGATAGGTGCTGACGATGGCGTCGGGCTGGAATTCCGCGATCAAGTCGGCGAGCGCGGATTGAGCCATCCGCAGCGGCGGCGAGTCCTGTTTGCTCAAATCACAGCGATCGGTGGAGCGGTAGATTTTCGCCCAGATTTGCGGGAAATGGGTCGTCACGTAGCGGTAGCCGCTATTGACCATGGCGGTGAGGCGCGGGGCACCGAGCATGCAGGGGTCAGCCACTTGAGTGACCGCACCTGCGGCGTCGAGTGCGAGGGCGAGATTGCGGGCAGCGCTGTTGTGCCCCTCACCGAAGGCGGCGGTAATAATGAGGATACGCGGCGGGGCGGGCATGGCGGGTGGCGCGGGAGATTTAGAGTGAGAGTAGCGTTGCGTCGATGGAGTTTTGCAGCTTTGTTTCCGCAGCAGATGGCCCGCGAGACAAAAAAACTGAAGCTGAGGCCGGTGGATGAGGCAGCCGAAGAGCGGACACCCGTCATCCGGCTTGCAAATAAAGAAACCAAGCAACGGGAAAAACCTGTGCGCCTCGCCATGCCGGAAGTCGCCTTGGTCAGCCAGCGCCTCAATGTGTCGGCGCGCGAGGACGTCGAATTCCGCACCCACCAGCCTGGTATTGGGGAGCTTGTTGACAGGGTCGGCCCAAACCCAGATTTGCTGGAGCAGGCTTGGGCTAAAAACACAACCCACCATCACAACGTGCCTTGGGGATGGTTTTTCATATTCGGAGCTCTCCTTGCCGCCGCCGTCATTTGGTCCCTCAACAGAGTCAAAAAAGCCGACGTCCAAGCGAAAGAAATTCAAGTCGCCACCGAGTCCATCGTCACGAACGACGCCCTAGAAGACCAAGAGGCCAGCGACCTCATCGCCAAAATCGAAGCCGCTAACCACAAATTTTTCAACACCACCAACATAGGCGAACTGGCCCGCCAAGTCCGCCATCCCGAACGGATCATTCCCTTGATGCAAGCCCATTACGGCGACAAGCCGATCCCTGCGCATGGCTTCCTCCGGACCAAGATTCTCCAACCCGTCACCCTCGGCACCCACGGCAACTTCTGGATGGAGACCGTGGAACTCGCCAACCATCAAACCCGCAACCTGCTCATCGAAATCCTCGATTCCGACGAGCCACGGATCGACTGGGAAACCCTCGTCTGCTATCAGCCGATGAAGTGGGACTCCTTCGTCACCGAACGCCCGCAAAGCACCACCCTCGACTTCCGGGTTTACGCCGAGCAGGACTCGTTTTTCAGCCACGAATTCTCGGACTCCTCCATCTGGAGCTGCTTCCGCCTCACGGCCCTCGACAGTGAGGAAACCCTCTTCGGTTATGCCAAAAAATCTGAGCAAGTCTCCAACAATATCCTTGAAATTTTGGGGAAAAACCAAGGAAAACGAACCTCCATGATTCTACGAGTCAACATCCCCGAGGGGCTCCAGTCACGCCGAGGAGTGGTGATCGAAAAAATGCTAAGCCCCCGCTGGATCTACCTCCATCCACCGGATTCCGGCTCTTGAAGTACCCGCCGAATGACCCAGTATTCCCCTGATTCGCACTCCTCCGCCGACCAGCGGCCATCGGCTCCCGCTGCGGGATTCCCGCAAGTCCTGCTCGGCGCGGCTCTATTTTTAGCGCTCCAATATGGCGTCGCCCTGTGGACGCTCGCCCACGCCTCGGGTGAAATGGCCAACAAGTTCAACGCCCTCGCCCGCGACAAGTATCTCGGATTTCTCGTCGGGCAGAACCTGCAAATGCTCGTCGCCTACGTCGTCCTCGCCGCCGCCGCCGCCGTCCTCATCCAGCCCTTCGCGGACCTCTGGACGCGGCGCTCGAAGCACCAGAGCCGCCGGGCGGTCATGCTTCGCAGCCTTGGAATCACCGCACTCGTGCATGGCTACTTCACCATCCGCTTAGTGGATACCCGGCCCTATTTCCTCAACAAGGACGAATTCGGCCACTGGTATTACCGGATCATGGAAATTTTCCCGGACGCCGTCAGACCGACGAGTTCGTTCCTGATCTTCACCCTGCTTCCCCTCGCCATCGCCGCCATCGCATTGATTTGGCAAATCCACCGCCACGGCCGCCGCGCTTGGCTCCTCTCGCTGGCCGCATTCGCCCTCGTCCCGCTGACCGCTGGCATCAGCCGCTTCACTGCGGGTGGGCAAGCCCCCTCCCCCACCAAAGGCAAGCCGATGAATGTCATCATCATCGGCTCCGATTCCCTACGCGGCGACAGCCTCGGCTGCGCCGGCTACAAGCCTCAACGCAGCGACGGCATCGCCCGCGCCGGCGTCTCACCCGTGATCGACGCCCTCGCCGCCAAGTCCACCCGCTTCGAGCGCTGCTACACCTCCATCGCCTCGACCATGGAATCCGGCGTGCAATTGATGTCCTCCCAGTATCCTCAGAGCCACGGCATTCGCCAGATGTATCCGGACCGAGAAACCGTCGAGGCCGCTAAAAAATGCATCGAGACACTCCCCACCTTACTCCGCAAACGCGGCTACGACACCGCCGCCATCGGCGACTGGTGCGCCGGATACTACGAAGTCATGCCGCTCGGCATGGAGCACCTGTCCGTATCGAGTTTCGACAATTTTAAAATCTACATGAGCCAAGCCGTCGTCATGGCCCACTTCGTCGTCCCGCTTTATTTCGACAACGCGCTCGGCTACAAAATTTTCCCCCAGCTCGGAGCCTTCGCCCAATTCGTCACCCCAGAAGTCGTCACCGCCCGCGTCGAAAAACGCCTCGCCACCGCCGCCAGCCAGCAGAAACCTTTCTTCTGGCACGTCTTCTACTCCTGCAACCACCTGCCCTACGGCAATGCAGAACCCTACCGCAGCATGTTCGCCGATCCCGCATACCAGGGCGTCAACCGCAACAAAGTGGACTTCGACATCGACTCCTTCATCGGCGGCACCGACCTCGAATCCAAATGGAAAGCCCTGCCACCCCACGAAGTGAGGCAAATCCGTGCACTCTACGACGGCTGCACTCGCCAGTTCGACAACTGCGTCGGGAAAATCCTCGCCTCGCTCAAGACAAACGGACTCGCGGAAAATACCATCGTCATCATCACCGCCGACCATGGCGACGACCACTACGAGCCCGGCGTCACCCTCGGCCACGGCCTCACCTTCAACGGCGGACTCCAGGCAAACCACGTCCCGATGATCGTCCACGTCCCCGGCACCGCCCCGCAAGTTATCCCAGAAACCGTTCGGCTCATCGACGTCATCCCCACCCTAGCCGACCTCACCGGCCAGGAAAAATCCCCCACCTGGCAGGGCAAAAGTTTCGCCGCATGGATTCACCAAACCGAGACACCCGCCTTCCGCCCATTTTACGGTGAGACCGGATTTCCCTTCATCCAGTTCAAAGTCAAAGGCGTCGAGCGCCCCCACCTCCCGCCGATGGATGAATGCACCGGCATCGATCCGAGCTACAACTATCAATTCGTGCTCAAAAAAGAATACCTCCCCCGCCTCATCAAGGCCAAGCAGCGGTGCCTGCGGACCCGTTACTGGAAACTCGTCTGCACCCCCACCTCCGCCGGCACCCGGCATTTCGGGCTCTTCCAAATCGCCACCGATCCCCACGGCGAGAGCGATATCGCCGCCTCGCGCCCCGAGGTTCTCGCCCCGCTGCAAGCCGCGCTTGAGCGCTGGATGGACGAGAAATTCGAATCTTCCATCGAGCAAATTTTCCCCGTCGGCGAGCCGCAGTAGCCGGGCGGGTGGACCGCCATGAAAATACTTTTCAGACGAGATTGACGAAGATTGACGAAAAGGACTTCCAGCGCGCCCTGCCCCCCAAAGGACAATGATCACCTTGCTGGATCTCAATGTTCAAACTCACGTCAAATCGTGCCTAAATCATGGACAATCGACTTAGGAGCCTCAAATCTTCCCGCGTGCCCATAAGGCGCATTCTCGCTCTGTAACTTCTTAAAATTTCAGCATCTATCCACCATGTCCTGGCAATCCTACAACCAATCGCTCCTCCGCTATCCCCAACTCGGATTCTCCCTCGATCTCTCCCTCATGGACATCGAGCCCAGCTACTTCGAGGCCCTCGCTCCCCAAATTTCCAAAGCCTTCGCCGACATGGAGGCCGTCGAGTCCGGCGCCATCGCCAATCCCGACGAAGGACGCATGGTCGGCCACTACTGGCTGCGCAACGCCGATCTCGCACCCACCGAGGAATTAAAAAAAGCCATCACCGAGCCGCTCGCCGCGCTCAAAGATTTCGCGGAAAAAGTCCACACCGGCACCCTCACCGCGCCGTCTGGAGGAAAGTTCCAACAAATTTTGCTCATCGGCATCGGTGGCTCCGCGCTCGGCCCGCAGCTCGTCTCCGAAGCCATCGGCCAAGACGCGCGCCTGCCGCTCTTCTTTTTCGACAACACCGACCCCGCTGGCATGGACGCCGTCATCGCCAAACTCGCGAAAACCGGGCTCGATAAAACCCTCGTCCTCGTCATCTCCAAATCCGGCGGCACCGCCGAGACCCGCAACGGGATGCTTGAAGCCAAGGCCGCCTACGAAGCCGCAGGCCTCGACTTCGGGCTCCACGCCGCCGCCGTCACCGGCACCGGCTCCAAGCTCGACCAATACGCCCTCTCCCAAAATTTCATCGCCCGCTTTCCCATGGAAGACTGGATCGGCGGCCGCACCTCCGTCCTCTCCACCGTCGGCCTCGTTCCCGCCGCTTTGCAAGGGTTAGACATCGATGCCATGCTCGCCGGAGCCGCCGCGATGGACGCGGAAACCCGCCACCAAGACGCCTCCAAAAATGCCGCCATGCAGCTCGCCATCGCTTGGCACAGCGCCACGAACGGCAAGGGTGAAAAAGACATGGTCGTCCTCCCCTACAAGGACTCGCTCGTCCTTTTTTCCAAATACCTCCAACAACTCGTCATGGAGTCGCTCGGCAAGGAGCACGACCTGGACGGCAAGGTCGTCCACCAAGGCCTCGCCGTTTATGGCAACAAAGGCTCCACCGACCAGCACGCCTACGTCCAACAACTCCGGGACGGCGTGAACAATTTCTTCGCCACCTTCATCGAGGTTAGAAAAGGCCGCAGCGGCCACAGCATCGAGGTCGATCCCGGCACCCGCACCGCAGATTACCTGCAAGGATTCCTTCGCGGCACCCGCAAAGCGCTACACGATTCCGGCCGTAAATCCGTCACCATTTCCATCCCCGAAGTCACGCCCTTCCAACTCGGCCTGCTCATCGCCCTCTTCGAGCGGACGGTTTCGTTCTACGCCTCACTCGTCAACATCAACGCCTATCACCAACCCGGCGTGGAAGCCGGGAAAAAGGCCGCAGGTGCCTTCTTGGAAACTCTCGCTAAAGTCCGCAGCCAGCTCACCTCCTCCCCAATGAGCGCCGCAGAAATCGCTGCTGAAATCCATGCCGACCCCGAGGACGTCTATCACTGCCTCACCCACCTCTCGGCCAACGGCGAAGTCCAGATCACCCTCGGCGCAAGTCCGGCACAAGACAGTTTCCAACGCTGAACCGTCAAAATCTCAGTGATCGAGCTTGAGCTTTTTTAGCTTCGGCTCGATCACAAACCGGCAATACGGGTTCTTCGACTTGTTCTCGTTGTAGTAATTTTGATGATAGTTCTCGGCCGGATAAAACTCCTCAGCCTTGGTGATCTCGGTCACGATCGGATCTTTGAAATTCGCCTTAGCCGCTGATTTTGAGGCTTCCGCGACTTTCTGCTGCTCCTCCGAGTGGTAGTAAATCGCCGAGCGATACTGAGTGCCCGAGTCGTTTCCTTGGCGGTTGAGCGTCGTTGGATCGTGGAGATCCCAGAACCAAGCGAGCACCTTCTCGTAAGAAATTTTCTTGGGATCGAACACGACCTGCACCACTTCCGCGTGACCGGAGTCGCCGCCGCAAATTTGTTCGTAGGTCGGGTTCTTCACCTTGCCGCCCATGTAGCCAGAAGTCGCGGAGTAAACTCCGTCGAACTGGCGATAAGCTGCCTCGATGCACCAAAAACAACCCGCGCCTAGCGTCGCGATTTCCGCACCTGCGGGGACTTCGGGCATCTTAGCGGCGTGTGTGTCAGTGGGGTTCATGGCTTTTTCAGGTTCGCAGGAAGCAAGAGTGGGGATGAGGAGCAACAATGAGAGCGCGAGGCGACGATTCATGCGGGTAGGATAGCTGAGAATGCAATTTGTTCCCGAAAAATTTTATCACCACTCGATGCCGACGCCTTCCTCTGGAATTAAAATCTGCTCACTGATGCCGAGGCGGTCAGCCTCCATCAGAAGCCGCTCGACCGGTTCGTGGTGAGGCTCGTTCCCTAGCGGAAATGTCCCGTAGTGCATTGGAATAAGCAGCTTAGCCCCGAGATCCGCGAACGCGCGGACGGCCTCCTCAGGATTCATGTGGACATCTCGCCCGCTCGGCGACTCGTAAGCGCCGATGGGCATCAGCGCGATGTCGATCTTATAGCGCTTGCCGATTTCTTTAAAGCCCTCGAAGTAAGCGCTGTCGCCGCAATGGAAAACGCTCTTGCCACCAGCCCGGACGATGTAGCCGCCATAGTCGCGGTGGACGTCGTGGATGAAGCGCGCGCCCCAATGATGACATGGCGTATGGATGATTTCAAGCTGGTCGAAGCTCAGGGCATCCCAAATTTTCATCTCGTGAGTCGCGGGAAACCCGAGCCGCTTCACGAGCGAGCCGCTGCCCATCGGGACCACGATTCCCTCGCGCGCTTGGAGGATTTTCAAACTCGGTTTATGAAGATGGTCGAAGTGCGCGTGAGTCACTAACACTAAGTCCACCTCTGGGACGCCGTGGAGGTTGAGCCCCGGTCGGCGCGAGCGTTTTACTGGGCCGTGCCACTTCGCCCAGTTTGGGTCGACGATCACCGAGTGCCCGGCAAATTGCAGGAAAAACGAAGCATGCCCGATCCAAGTGATGCGCACCTTGTCCATATCTGGCGGCGCAAGCACCGGCTCCAGCACGTCACCATTCCTCCGCTGAAACATCCCCGGCACGATCCGGTGGCGGAGAAACTTCAGATTTCTCGCCGGCCAGCCCTTCTGCGGTAGCAAGCCAGAATACCGCGCAGGCATTGGCTCGATCGGTAAAGTTTTTTTGTCTTTCACAGTCGTCTGATACTAAAAGCGCGCAGGAGAAACCTCAAATTCATTTCCCGTAAGCAGCGGCGATCTTATCCGCCCAATCCCGCGCCCTCTCCGCGAAACTTCGGTCATCCCCCGCATAGAGAATGCCGCGGGAAACATTGATCACATCCGGTGCGCAGCGCGCAGCGGCAGCCAGCGATGCGAGATCACCGCCTTGCGCGCCGAGCCCAGGAACAAGCAATGGCGCATCCGGCATTTTTTCCAAAACATCCGCTGCATTCGTCAGCCCCACGACGTAGCCGACATCCGTGGCACGGCCTTCGTGCTTCGCCCGCTCGCCCAGCGCAGTCACAAGTTCGAAAACCGAGCGCCCGTCCGCCAGCTTCTGCCGTTGAAAATCCGCCGAGCCGGGATTGGAAGTCACCGCCAACAGATAGATCCCCTTCCCCGCCCAATCGAGAAACGGCTCGATCGAATCATAGCCGAGGAAGGGATTCAGCGTAACCGCATCCACATTCCAACCGGCGAAATAGCCCTGTGCGTAGTATTTCTGCGTCTCGCCGATGTCACTGCGTTTCGCATCCAAGATCACTGGCACATCCTTCGGCATCCCGCCGAGCAGCTCTTCCAGCAAGCGAATGCCCTCAATGCCCATCGCCTCAAAATACGCCATATTCGGCTTGTAAGCCGCCGCCCATTGCGCCGTTTCCTCCACCACTTGCTTGAGAAAATCTCGCGCCGCCGCAGCACCGCCGTCCCCTGGCCGAGGATCCAGCCCGACACAAAGGCGGGAGCCTGTTTGATCAATCCGTTGCTGAAGACGTTCCGCGTAGCGCATGCCCGGAAGTAGCGGCGATCAATGGTCGCCGTCAAATCACAAAGACTCGGCGCGACCAGTGATCGCCTCCACATTCCTCGTCTCGTTAATGGGGTCAGGTGACGCATTTTAACAATTCCATCCGTTTTCCAACTCAGATTCATGCTTGGTATCCTCACTGACCCTATTCACATATTATTCGATTTCAGACATCCCGCGCGGCGCTTCGGAAGCTTTGCAATGACTCTGGTTCGCTCGCCGGAGGCCTGCGAACGCATCTCGGGAACCGCGCGACATCTTGCACGACCCCTTGTGCAAGAGGTAACGCGGTCCTAACATCGTGCATGGGCCCTTGTGCAGCAAGGCCCAAATCAACGACGTGATCCGCCATAAAAAAGGCGTCAGCGCCTCCATCCCCCGCGCTTCCAGCTCTGCTTCGGCACCCCCGGAGATTTGCTGATCCGCCTTCAAAGCCAGTTCGACTTCCAGAAAGCCTACTCACTCCGCCAAGAATCACTCACTTCACCTCCAGATCAAAAGTCTCGCCTGATTTCAAGCCCCCATCCCACCCATCCCACCCTCAAAACCCCATCATCCCGGCTCCGCGTCCCCTTGCGACCTTTGTGCCTTTCCTATTCAAATTCTTCCCCTTTCGACCTTCGATGTTGGGCGTTCGATGTTCGATGTTCTCTCCCTCTTCCCAGCATCCCCACCCTCACCGTCCACCCATCTAAGGGCCTGAAATCCGACATCGTCATCATCACCCACCTCCGCGTCTCCATCTGCGCCCTCCGCAACTCCGCGTTTCGCTTCATCCCATTCTCACATTTCCAATAATGTCTGTCATTTGGGGCCTCCGCATTTTTCCTTATTTCACAATGAGGTCGAAGGACTTGAGGTCGCTCAACTGTCGGGGTTGCCGGCCAGGATGCAGCTTGCCGGTCACTTTAACATAGCTGCTATCCGCCATGTGAACTTGGTCTGCGTTACGATATTGATCGGAGTTCAGGTTAGTCCGTGCTTTGACCGTCTCACCCTCCGGGAGAAGAAGGGAAAGAATCACCTCGCCCGTGCGACGGCGGTCATCCCCCATCTCGCCATCAAGCCGCTCGACGGTGCCGATGAAGGTGTCTTCCAAGTGTTTTTCCGTGGAGCGGAGTTCCCGGCGGACCTCCTCGATGCGGGAGAAGTAATCGTGCTGGACGCGGACCGTGGAAACTGCGGGTTCATTCACAGGCCGGGGAATGGAAGCGGCTCAAGTGATTCCAATGTCCACGGAATTTTTGAGCGAAGCTTCCTGGAAACGGGTCAGAGCCTCGCAAAAATTGGATGAGATCAGCGGGGCGTCGTTGGTTTTGATGGCGGTGATCAGGGCATCCAGGGAATCCGTTTCAAAGAGCTATAGGAAAGCGATGCCCATGAGGTAGATTCGATATTTCATTTGAGTTGCGTGACTATGATAGGGTGAATGAGTGCGATTACATAAAAGCTTTAAATCAGCGCGAACGGAGCATCCGGTGGGCTGAATAAAACATATAAATGGCTGCTACAGCGTGAAGACTGGCAGATATGATCAAGGGGTAACTGACGTTAAAGTCGTTGCCCAGCTTAGGCAATAAGCGGTCGGTGAAGGCGAGTCCTGGCATGACTAAACCAGACATGGCTAGCAGCCATTTCGGCCACCCGTCGGGCGAGGCGTAAACAAGCAATCCGATAATGGCGACCATGAGTGGCAGCACTCCGAAGATGAAGCCGATACGCAGCGCCTTTTGCCAGCCTTGCCAGAGGACAAGTGAATACCAAGTGATGGAGGGGATAAATATTGAGCAAGCTAAGTATAAATAGGTGCCTGCGTCAAATGGGGGCGAATTGGAAACATCATTCTCCCGAGCAGAATGAATCAGCAGAAGCCATGCCGAAATTGACATCAGAGAGATGCCAAAAACCCATGGTAAAGCTTCCCTGCCATCGCCCCACCATGGCTCTTTTCTTGCGGTGAGTCGGCGCGGCATTGAAGGGATGAGCAATGAGATGAAGATTAGATTGAGGATACCCATGACTATACCAAATCCATAGGTCATGGCTGAAGAGAGATGTGTCAGACGGGGAATAAGCTCGCCGCACGTAAAAATGAGGATCCAGCCGGCAGCGAGGGTGGTGCCGATTTTACCCAGTAGCAGGGATTCTCGGTCATGCCACCGCCGCAGCAGTATCCACAGTAAGATGGCTAGGCTGCTGGCGGTGATAAGCCAGTGGTAACCCGCAACGCCAAACTCCCAGCCAAAGAATTCGACCGTGGATGAGGCCAAGGACGAGCCAAGTTTTTCAAAATTGCTCTCAAATGAAGATGTTTCTCGGGCGATGATCGCTAAAATCGCGGATTTCATGCCGAAGTGGGAGATGATACCAACTCCCATGCTGCCGCACGAAGGAAGAATGAGATGAAGCATCAAGACAGAGATTTGTGATAAGGTGCCTGCAAGAATTTTTTGGCGGATGAGGGTGCCCGCGACGAGACCAATCGAGTGGTGAAACAAAGCGGAAGTCGCGAACACGAGATAGACTTTACCCATCATGACGAGTGATAGTCCGCCAAAGACGGCACTCAAGATGGCCCAGGGAATAAGGGAAACCGCTAGCAGGTTTTCGAGTAACGGCAGTCCTAGTAACTGACCCATCGCCTTACGACTTGGAGACATAGGGGTGAGATCCATGCCTTCCATCATTCCTTCATTGCCCTCACGAGCGACTCCTGTCGCTACACTAAAGGTGCCTTTGAGAATAACCAACAATCCTTGCACGATTAGCACGGCCAACCAGCCATTCAAAAACGCGAGCTGTTTGTTAGAATCAAAAAACGTCTTGAACTCGTGGGTCGAGAAGTCAAGATTTATCCTATCCAAATCCTGTAATCGCAGGTAGACTAGCACTGTAACCGCCCAGATAAACCCGGTGAGCAGTTGGCATGCAACCATGTAGAAGGTGAGGCGGACAGGCCGTAATAGTGAAACAGCATAACGCTGGAAAACCGGATTAGCCGGGAGATTCCACAAAGAAGGTGCGGCGGTGTTATTCATAAGAGTGAGTCGCGAGCGGCGAGACTGATGAGGACTTCTTCGACACCGGTCTCCAGTGTTTGCATCGAAATGACGCCAAGACGGGCGGCACCTAACTGTGTGAACAGTTCGGAACGGGAGATGATGGATTCATCCAATAGGATTTCGAAGGAGTCGTGCTTCTGAATCCAATGTGCTGGTGAATTGATGCCGGGGAGATCGCACAGCCAAGCGGCCACCTCGCTGAGTCTACCGGGCGCTTGGACGACCACCCGGACGCCAGAGTTGGCAAACCGGGACAGCACCTCGCGGAGCGGACCGGCATCCAGCAAACGCCCCTGGTGGAGCAGCCCGATCGAGGTGCAGAGGTCTTCGATTTCGGCCATGACATGGGAGCTCATAATCACGGTAGCTCCCTCATCCGCTTGCCTGCGAAGAGTTTTGCGGAGTTCTAATCTCGCGAGCGGGTCAAGACCGCTGGCAGGCTCGTCGAGGATCAGCAATCGCGGCCGATGAAGGATCGCTTTAGCCACTGCAAGACGCTGGCGCATGCCGAGCGACAAGTGGGTGCAGATGTCGTTTTTTCGGTCAGACAATCCTACGGCGTCGAGGCACTCTTTCACCCGTAAAGTTCGTTGTTTACCACGCAAGCCATAAGCTCCTGCATAAAAGTGGAGGTATTCCTTCGCCCGGAGGTCTGATGGTAACGGCGCAAGATCCGGCATGTAGGTGATCTGCGAACGAATTTCCCGAGCGTTCCGCCCAAGCTTGATGCCACACAGCTCCACCTCACCACGAGACGGTTGGAGCAGGGTAGTTAAGATCCTAAAAAACGTGGTTTTTCCCGCACCATTCGGTCCTAACAAGCCAAAAATTTCGCCAGCGGGCAAACTGAGATGGACCGCATCAAGCGCGCGACGTGCACCATAATCGAGCCCAAGATCCCGGATGCTCACAAGCTCGTTGCTTGTCGTAGTGGATGGATTTGCCCAAAACAAGGAACTCATGGGCTAAGGAGGCTCTGAATTGAGATAATGGGTCCGCCCAGCTCAGCGAAGCCCTGATGGAAATCCTTTTCCAGCGCCAAGAATTCTTCAGCGGCCGCGAGCTTACCGATCGGTAAAATTGAAGCAACGCGGGCCGATGCTGCGGTTCCGGCAGGATTAACATCGATCAACCAATAGCCGCAACAACTGATGACCATGACCGCCGCTATGGCGGAAATAATATCGCGGCCTCGCCGGACTGCGGTGGGCGAGGGATGAGAAACGGCCGTGGCCGCTCGCGCTGTTTGCGGTAGGGAGAGAATTTTCTCACGAAGCGCGATCCCGGCGGGCGGCAATGGCTCGGCGAGGAGTGACATGGCCTCACCCAAGGGAAACTCAGCAAATTCCGCGCAATTTTCGCAGTATTCGGTGTGGTGGATGATTTCTGCGGAAAAAGCCCGCCCCTCGTCAAGTGAAGAGGAAATTTCCTGCTGGATAGTATCACAGGGTTGATTGAGTGTATTCATAAATTTATGTTAGAGGCTAGCGTTTCCATTCGCGGACGAGATGCTGGCGTGCGCGGAAGAGCAGTACTTTTACATTCGCCTCGCTCTGGCTCATAGTGGTGGAGATTTGGATGACGCTCATGCGTCCTTGGACCCGCAGCCAGAGTGCCGTTGCTTGTGGCTCAGGGAGGATTTTAAACACTTTCTCCCAAGCGTTGCAGGCGGATTCACGCTCTTCGAGGATCTGCGAGGGATGACTAAAATCTTGGCCACCGTGGGATTCGGGATTGAATTCCACCATCGGTTTTAGCCGCCGGAAGCGATCCACCACCTTGCGCCGCGCGATCATGAAGAGCCATGCGGTGAACGGGTATTGCGGGTCGTAGTTAGAGATTTTCAAACAAACTTCAAGGAACACTTCCTGGCTGACATCATCTGCGCCGGAGGCATCGCCACACCGCGAGCTGACGTAGCGATGCACCGGGTCGAGGTGGCGGCTCACGAGTTCGTTATAAGCCGTCACTTCTCCACCCAGCCAGAGACGCGCGAGATCGGCGTCGCTTTGGGGAGTGACAGGTAGGCGAGCAGAAACAAGGTTTTCGGGCTGAGGTTTCAATGCTTTGGATGGGAAGGGTTTTTCTCACGCATCTTGGTCATGATACTCTTTAATTTTTCACACAAGTGCTCCAGATCTTGTTCTTTAAAATCCATCCGAACGGTGACGGCGGCAGCGTCAATTTCGCCATCGGTCTGCGGATTCAGCGAGATGACATTCTCCTTCCGCAAAAGGTTTTGAAACTGAGTTAGCCAAGAAGACACCACCGTAGCAGTCGCCGGCGAGTCGAAAACCGGACGAAGGGTCACTGTCACCACCTCGCCAGTCCCGCTGGCAGTAAAGCTTACATTCTCTGCTAATTTAAGGAGCTTCGACTGGATCCCGGCACCCTTGAGTTGATTGAAGTCGATCCAGCCTGACAGCCAAACGTCGTCCTCCAGCGTCGCTATTTCTTCGATCACTTGGCCTTTGTTCGTCCCGGGGCCGGCGAGCTTCAGTGTTTCCGAGTCATCCGACCATACTGCGAATTCGGCCCCCTTTTTTTCGGCGAGGAGAATTTCCTTCACTCCCTGCATGCCGCGGATCTCGACGATCCAATCACTCTCAGGTGTCTTGTCGTTTTCAAAACCTGCCACCCGCAACACCGTGTGGCCGCTGAGAATCTGCTCCACGCCCTTTTTGCCAAGAAGCTCCTTGATCTTGCGGGAGAAAACCGGCGATGTCGCACCGTCAAGACGCGCTTGGATTTCCCAAAGCGGCTTCGTTGGCAGCTCCGCACCAGGAGCCGCGAGTGGCAAGAGCGCGCAAGCGAGTGGCAGCCAATGGGTGAAGTTTAATTTCATAATCACGGATAATCCGCAACAAACCGTGAAAAGGTTACAGTAAATGAAATTTTTTTTCTAATGATTCCTAACGGAGTCGTGGTGAGAATCTGTCTTTCCTACCCACAACTGGGCATGAACCGAGGACATGGGTTAAGTTGACCAGGGACATGGGTTACGTATCTAACTGGCATGACGTCTTGGAGAAATGTGTCATCGATAGAAGAGAGACAGCAGTTTGTAGTTTGGCTGGGAGCGGTCATTTTACGGTGACGGAGCTTTGCGGGCAGTTCGAGATTTCTCGCAAGACGGGTCATAAGTGGCTCGCACATCATGCCGGAGGTGAAATGAAGGCGCTTGAAGATCGCAGCCGCAGGCCGCATGACAAAGCAGGGAGAAAGCTGGATGCCAAGGAACGCCGGGAAGTCGGAGCTTGGGCTTTTCTTTCACGTTCCTTTGACGTGCGCTCCCGGCGGTAGCGCGCTACCTTCGGAGGGCTAATCGGTGATCGGCAGCATCGCAGCGGCACAACGGGAGGAGCTGGAGCAAGAGATTGCGGGCTTGAAAGCGGGAGAAACCAAAGGGGATTCCGGGAGCTGAGGTGTTTGCATAGATCGACCGTCGGCTGACCCTATAAAACTGGAGTTTCTGACCGAAGCGTGCTTGGAATTTCTAGATGCGGTCGATTAATACGAGGAAAAGCAGTTTGGCCCAAGCAAGCGGTTCCGGGCAGAGATCGCGGAAATCTGTTGGACGATTCTGGAGAAACCCTCGACACCCTATACGCCAGCCCGGATTACGAAGTCTTCCTGTTCGCCGAGAAAAATCATCCTCGCATTCAACGCTCCGGGCGCACAACGCCGCTGAGCGACCTCGTCTCTATCCACCACAGCCATCCGAGCAGAAGGAAATAACCGGCTAACTCCGCCGCTTTGTTCCAATACTGAATCGGCGCGTCGCCGCCGTGGCAGCCGCAGGAAATATCGAGGCCTTTCGACCACGCCCAGCCGACGGAAACGGAGAACATCACGACCAGTCCGGCAAGGGTTAGGATCGCGCCCCGCCGGAAAATTCCCAGCATAAGACAAAGCCCGACGACGACTTCCAACCACGGCACCGAGTAAGCCGCCACCGCGTCCCACGGCGGTTTGACGAGCCGGTAGTTCGCGACGTCGCGGGTGAAGCGGTCGAGGCCGCTGCCGAAGATTTTCATGCCACCGCTGAAGACGAACCATGTCCCGAGAAGGACGCGGGCGATGAGGGCGGTGGCTTGCATGATATAGAAGAACTTCGCGGCGACCGGTGATCGCCGCTACGCGGGCTGGAGAAATCGCCGCTGCGCTTCCTCCTCGGGATTGTGCGGATGGGTCGCGTTCTCCGGCTTGGTGTCAGCTAGCAGCTCGTCGCGGAATTTCCCGATGATCGCCTCCACCGGCCAAGACGAGGCTTCGCCGAAGGCGCAGATCGTGCGGCCGTCGATTTGATAGGCAACGCTTTCGAGCGTGTCGATGTCGGACGGGCTGGCTTCCCCGGCGACGAGGCGGTCGGAAATTTTCTTCATCCATGTCGAGCCTTCGCGGCATGGCGTGCATTGGCCGCAGGATTCGTGGGCGTAGAAGGCGTTCAAATTATTGAGAACCCAGGACATTTTCCGCGTGTCATCGAGGACGATCACGCCGCCGGAGCCAGCCATGGAGCCGCATGCGGCTAAGGTATCGAAGTCCATCTGGATGTCCCAGAAATCGAGATCCTTGGTGGTGCCGTCTGGATTCTTAAGTTTGAAGACTTCGTCGCATTTCAAGATTTTCGATGACGAGCCGCCCGGAATGACTGCCTTGAACTCGCGACCGTCCTTGGGCCCGCCGCACATGTCGTAGAGGAGCTCGCGCATCGTGACCTTGCCGACCTCGACCTCGAAATAGCCGGGATTTTTCACATCGCCCGAGACGCAGAGAATCCGCGTGCCGGTATTACGCGCCACGCCGAGTTTCGCGTATTCATCGCCGCCCATGCGGACGATGTGTTTGACGTGGCAGAGTGATTCCACGTTGTTGACGATGGTTGGGCACATGTAGAGGCCGAGCGCCGCCGGGAAATATGGCGGCTTGATCCGTGGGTATGGGCGCTTGCCTTCGAGCGATTCGATCAAGCCGGTTTCCTCGCCACAAATGTAGGCACCCGCGCCGCGGTGGACGTAGATTTCGACATCGAAGCCGGAGCCGAGCACGTTTTTCCCGAGGAAATTGTGGGCGCGTGCCTCTTCGATCGCCCGCTCGACGATGAGTGCCGCTTCCGGAAATTCCTCTCGGATGTAAATGTAAGCCGTCTTCGCGCCGACCGCGTAGGCCGAGATCACCATGCCCTCGACGAGCTGATGCGGGTCCTGATGGAGAATGTAGCGGTCCTTGAAAGTGCCAGGCTCGGATTCGTCGCCGTTGCAGATTAGATAGACCGGCTTGGTATTATTCGGCGGGATGAACGTCCATTTCATGCCAGTCGGGAAACCCGCGCCGCCGCGCCCGCGCAGGCCGGACTTCTTGACCTCCTCGGTGACTTCCTTCGGTTGCATCGCGAAGGCCTTTTTCAAATCGTCGTAGCCGCCGTCGCGCAGGTAGCACTCGATGGATGGGTCCCAGCCCTCGCGGTCCACGTTCTTGAAGATGAGCCGATATTCGCGGGCGTGGGGCTGCTTGGTGTAAGTGATCATGCGGGAAAGTCCGGCGCACTATTGGCAGGGAAACCCGCCAAGCAAAACCCAATTTTGGCAAAAATTGGCCGTCTTCCAGAACCTGTTCCGGCGGATTCAGGCGAATTTCCTCCCATTCGAGACAGCGATGACACGTTGGCTCACACCAACTGCGTCTCGACCAGCAGCTTGTAAGTGCCGCCGCGGGCGATGAGTTCTTCGTGTGTGCCACTTTCCACGATGCGGCCGTGGTTGAATACGAGAATCTTGTCCGCGTGCCTAACGGTGGACAGGCGGTGGGCGATGACGAGGCTGGTGCGGCCAGTCATCGCGCGTTCGAGGGCTTCGTTGACGAGGCGCTCGCTCTCGGAGTCGAGGGCGGAGGTGGCTTCATCGAGCAGGAGAATTCTTGGGTTGGCGAGGATGGCGCGGGCGATGGCGATGCGCTGGCGCTGGCCGCCGGAAAGCTTGGTCCCGCGAGGGCCGACGACGGTGTCGTAGCCTTCCGGCAGCGCGCTGATGAACTCATGGGCATTGGCCATTTCCGCGATGCGGGCGATCTCCTCGCGGCTGGCACCGGGATTTCCATACTCGATGTTTTCTAAAATCGTGCCGCCGAAGAGCAGGACTTCCTGCGGGACGATGGCCATTTGCGCGCGCAGGCAAGGCAGGGCGATCTCGGCGGCGTTGAGATCGTCGAAGAGGATTTGGCCAAATTCGGGGTGGTGGAAGCCGAGGATGAGCGAGAAAATCGTGGATTTCCCCGCGCCGGAGGGGCCGACGAGGGCGATGCGCTGGCCGGGCTGGACGTGGAAATCGATGTCGTGGAGGACTTGCACATCGGGCCGGGAGACGTAGCGGAAATTGACGCGGTTGAAGGCGAGTGCGCCTTGGAGGGTGACGCCGGTCTCGCCGCTGGCGCGCTCGGTGGGGGTGTCGAGGATTTCGCGGAGGCGGTCGGTGGCTCCGGCGGTTTGTTGAAACTGGGAGATAATTTCCGGAAAGGAACCTAACGACGCACCGACAAAGATAGAGAACAGAATGAAGGCGGCGAAGTTCGTCCAACCGATTTCACCGTGGGCATACATCCGCGCACCATACCAGGTCACAAAGGCGATGGTGCCGAAGAGGGCGAAGATGATGAATGATAGAAACGCGGCGCGGTGGCGGGCACCGCGCAGGGTGACGGCGAAAAAGGACTCCAGTGCGCGGTCGTAACGGCCGGCTTCAAAGCGTTCATTTCCAAAGGCTTTCACGTCCGCGATGGATTGGGTAGTTTCCTCAATGACGGTGCCAGCCTCGGCCAGCGAGTCCTGCGCATCGCGGGAAAAGCCGCGGACTTTCCGGCCGAAAAACGCGATGGCTAGCACCACTACCGGCACACTGCCGAGCATGATCAGCGAGAGTTTCCACGAGGCGACGAAGATGAAAATCAAGCCGCCGATAAGGATCACGGTGTGGCGCACGGCTTGCGGGACGGCGTTAAGCAACGTGTCTCGGACGATGCCGAGGTCGGCGGAGACGCGGTTGCTGAGGGCTCCTGAGCGTTGCTCTTGGTAGAACGGCACCGGCAGTTTCACCAAGTGTGCAAAAATGTCGCGACGGAGCCGGTTGAGCGCCGCCTCGCCGGAGCGGATGAATCCTTGGACGCGGAAGAAGGCGATGATGGATTGCACGGCGAGCACGCTGATGAGCATGAGGACGACGTGGTTGGATTTTTCCAAAACCAGCGCGGGATCGACGCCTTGGCGGAGCGCGTCGGTGGGATTTCCGATGAGTTCCTTGAGGAAATACGGGAACGCGAGCGAGAGGATGGCGGTGAAAAAAAGCGCGCCGAGCGAGGGGAGGAAAACGAGCTTTTCCTGCATCAAATAACTGAGAACCCAGCGGTGGGAGGAGAGGGGCTTCTTCAGTTTCGGCTCGGACATGCGCGGATGGGAGACGATCCGCACGATATCGTCAATGGCGGGAAATCCTCTTGATTGATCTGAGTTGAAATCCTATTGAGTAAGCAATCTTGTAATTTCCATGAAAACCCAATTACGAAACACCGGCCTGATCCTCGCCAGCCTGACTCTTCCCGCATCCGCAGTGATCGTGGCGGGAGCCAGCGGGGGCGGAAACACCGCGAATAATACCACGGCGGCGCAATTTCAAAGCGAGCATGGGCTTGCCCTTCCCATCTATGAAAATGTGGTCCGCTACTCGGATGCCTCAGGAATTTATCTCGGCTACAACGCGGCGACCAAGGACGTGTGGGTGCTCACGGCCCGCCATATCAGCAGCAGTGCCAGCCAAGGCAACACCATCAGCATCGACGGACTAACTTACAACCGCCAGCCGGAGGGCGGCGACGGCTTTGGCCAGCTCCCGGGCGGCGATCTGCGGCTCGTTCGCTATAATCGACCGGATCTCGCGGTGCCGACGCTTCCCGCTATTAATATTTCCACAACCGTTCCCACCGCAGCCACCGGACTTCTCATGGTCGGATACGGGCAAAATCGAACGCAGAACGCGACAACGAACGCCTTCATTTCAGATGCAGTCTCCGTCACCGTGGGAATCGGTTACGACTGGTCCGGCACCACGATGAAACGTTGGGGCACCAACCAGATCGAAGGAGAATTTCTTGATGCACTTGAAACCGTTCCGGTCGCAGGAACCACCGGAACCTTCTCGCTCGGCCCTTACAGCACCACCGGCTACATGACCGACTTTGATCAACCCGGCACCGGGCAATGGCTGAATAGCAACGAGGCACAAGGCTCGCTCGGCGACTCAGGCGGCAGCGCGTTCTATTATTCCGGCGGGCAGTGGTTTCTATCCGGCATTTTCACGGCTGTGGTGGACTTTGACGGACAAAAGGGAAACACTGCCGCATTTGGTAATCTCAGCCTGCTGACGGATGTGGCGACCTACAGCAGTGCCATCGACACGGCGCTGGGCGGCGTCACGTTGGTGCCAGAGCCGAAGTCGGCGGCCTTGGCATGCGTGGCGGGCCTGCTGATTGTTTCGCAACGCCGCCGTTCACGCGTTTGAGTTGCACGCCGCGCCGCGATGCTGCATGAACAGCGGCCATGACCGGTCGGGAAATTCGAGAAGCGCTGATTCACGCAGGAGTGATGCCGAGCAAACAGCTGGGGCAAAATTTCCTTATCGACCCGAACATGGCGCGCTGGATCGTCTCGCAGCTCGAAATTACTGCCAATGACGCCGTGGTGGAAGTCGGCCCGGGCACCGGATCGCTCAGTGAGCACCTCGTCGGGAAAGTCCGTAAATTAATCCTCATCGAGTTCGACGCCCGCCTCGCGGATGCCCTGAAACATCGGTTCCGCGACGACCCGAGCGTGGAAGTCCACCACGCCGACGGCGTGAAATTCGACGGCCGCCAGCTCTTCAAACACCGCCCGCTGAAATTCCTCGGCAACCTTCCTTACTCGTGCGGCGGCGCAATTTTAAAAAACTTACTCAGCCGCCCGCACCCTTTCGACCGCGCGGTGATCATGCTGCAAAAGGAAGTCATCGATCGCCTCGGCGCGACGCCCGGCACCAAGGATTACGGAATTCTCTCGCTGCGGACACAGGCGAATTGGGAGGTGAAATCCCTCCGCACCGTGCCGCCCGAGGCGTTTTACCCGCAGCCGAAAATCGACTCCAGCGTCGCAGTGCTCACTCCGCGTATCGGCGGATTGCCCACTTTTGACTACCGGCTGTTTGACGAGCTCATCCGCCGCGGCTTCGCCCAACGCCGCAAGCAGCTCAAAAAACAACTGCCCGACGGCCCGCCGTGGGAGGAAACCACCGCCAGCCTCGGAGTCACCGCCACCGTCCGCGGCGAGGAGCTCACGCTCGCACAATGGGTCGATCTCACCCGTGCCTACGATCCGCATCCGCTCAAAGACGTGCCGCAGAAATCCGGGGAAATCTTCGACGTAGTCGATGCTAACGACCAAGTCATCGGCACCGCCACCCGCGCGGAAGTCCACGCGCAAAAGCTCACCCACCGCGCCGTGCATGTCTTCGTTTTTAACAAACGCGGCGACCTTCTCCTCCAAAAACGCTCGCTCCTCAAAGACATGTGCCCCGGCCTGTGGGACTCCAGCGTTTCCGGCCACCTCGACTCCCGCGAGTCCTACGAAGCCGCCGCTGTCCGCGAGCTTAACGAGGAAATGGGCATCACCGCCGAGACCCCACCCGAGGAAATCGCCCGCATCGCACCCGGCGTCGAAACCGGCTGGGAACACGTTCGCCTCTACCGCACTCGCCACGATGGAGCCCTCCGTTTCCCCGCCGCCGAGGTGGACGCCGTGATGGGGTTCCCGCTTGCCGAAATCGCCGCCTGGATCACCGCCCACCCAGCAGATTTCGCCCCCGGCTTCCTCGAATGCTGGAAAAAATTCACCGCTCTGTGACCTCATGAAATGGCTCGCCCCGCTCGCCGCCGCCGTGTTGGCGCTCACCTCCTGCCAGAAATCTGCACCGGAGCAACTCAGCTATCAGATCATATCCACCCGCCCGCACGACCCCGCCGCCTACACCCAGGGCCTGCAACTCACCGGCGGCCGCCTATTTGAAAGCACCGGCATGCACGGCGAGTCCACACTGCGAGAAATCGAGCCCGCCACCGGCAAGGTGATTCGCAAGCGCCCGCTCGCCAAGACCGTCTTCGGCGAGGGCCTCACCATTCTGAATGGCGAAATGTTCGTGCTCACCTGGAAGGAAAACACCGCCTACGTCTTCGAGCCGGACACCTTCAAACCCATCCGCAACCACACCTATCAAGGCGAAGGCTGGGGCCTCACCAGCGACGGCAAGCAACTCATCATGAGCGACGGCAGCAGCGACTTGAAATTCATCAACCCCAAGGATTTCACCGTCGTCAAAACCCTCGCCATCAAAGACGGCAAAACCCCGCTCACTCAAATCAACGAGCTGGAATGGATAGACGGCCAGATTTTCGCCAACATCTACCAGACCGACCGAATCGCCCGGATCTCCCCCGAAGACGGCCAAGTCACCGGCTGGCTCGACCTCGCCGGCCTGCGAAAACAACTCATCAAGCCGCACCACGCCGACGTTCTCAACGGCATCGCCCACGACCCCGCCACCGGCCACCTGCTCGTCACCGGCAAATACTGGCCGCAGATGTTCGAGATCAAGATTTCCAAAAAGTAAGAGCCAAGACGATTCGAACGTGGCGGCGATCACCGGTCGCCGCGCAACAACTTTTCATCGGCGAATCCATAAGTTAGGAAATGATTTTGAGCCCATCCGGCAACGTGGTGGCAGTGATCTTCTCGGTGAGTGGGAAAGTGTGTTTGCCCGG
This sequence comes from Verrucomicrobiota bacterium, assembly GCA_041179105.1. Lineage (GTDB taxonomy): Bacteria > Verrucomicrobiota > Verrucomicrobiia > Verrucomicrobiales > Akkermansiaceae > Luteolibacter. The sequence continues at coordinate 60,591 of JBEGUC010000002.1, forward strand.
ATACACCACGTAGAGATGGTCGAGCTTCAGGTCGGCCTCCGCGATGTGCATCGACTTGGTGGTGCCGGGCTTTTCGCTGTATTTGAACTCGAAGCCGATGCGTTTTCCTTCGTGAAGCAACAAAAGATCGAGTTCCGCACCGCCGTGTGTGCCCCAGAAATACGCGTCGCGATCTCCGGCCACCGAGAGGATTTGTTCGATGCAAAAGCCTTCCCAGGACGCTCCCAATTTCGGATGGGACTCCAGCGCGACGGCATCCGGAATGCTCAAAAGCGCGTGGTGAATGCCTGAATCCCGGATGTAAATCTTGGGCGCCTTGACCTGGCGTTTCTTAAGATTTTCAAACCAAGGCGGCAACTGGCGCACCACATAGGTTCCGCAGAGGATGTCGAGGTAGCGGCGGGCGGTCGGTTCGCTGGTGCCGAGCGAGCGGGCGAGCTCGGAAACCTGAAGAATTTGGCCGTGGTAATGGGCGAGCATCGTCCAGAAACGGCGCAAAGTGGTCGCCGGAATGCGAATTCCGAGCTGGGGGATGTCTCGCTCCAGGAAGGTGCGGAAAAAGTCCTCGTGCCACTGCCGCGCGGTCTTGTCATCGCGGGCCAGATAAGCCCGGGGAAAACCGCCACGCCACCAGCGGGTCGCCAAATGCCCGGTGCCGATTTCCGTGAGCGAAAATCCAGAGACGTCGACAAACGAAACCCGCCCGGCAAGCGTTTCGCTCGCGCCCGCTACCAAGGCGGGCGAGGCCCTGCCGAGAATCAGAAAGCGGGCGAGCACCTCGGGCCGGTCCGCCAAGACACGCAGCACCGGATAGAGCTCGGGCATGCGTTGAATTTCATCGAGAATGACCAGCCCCCGCAGCGAGGAAAGAACCAATTCCGGGTTGGCTAGGCGGGCAAGATCGCCGGGCGATTCCAGATCGAAGTGATGAATCTCGGTATCCGGCAAGGCCGCCGCAAGCAAACGAGCCAAGGTGGTTTTTCCGGCTTGCCTGGGGCCGGGCAAGGCCACCACCGGATAATCCCTCAACCGCGACTGGATTTTGCTCAAATAGCCCTGACGATCGATCATAATTTCCTTGAAAAGCTAATGGAAGACTTTAGAATTTCAAGGGTAAAAGCAGTTTTCCTCAACGGCATCGACCGCGACACGCCTCAAAATAAGGCGGAGATGCCCGCTTGACAGACCTTCATTTTTCGCCATCCTCCGCGCCCCGCCGCGTCGGTAACGTGGCGGAAATTCCACTCCCATGAAAAAGGACTTACATCCAAAATACAATCCGGTCGTCTTCGTTGACATGACCACCGGCAAACGTTTCGTCAGCCGCTCGACAAAAACCTCCGAGAAAAAGGAAGTCATCGACGGCGTGGAACACAGCATCATCTCGATCGGTATCACGTCCGACTCGCATCCGTTCTTCACTGGCTTGGCCCAGTTCGTGGACACCGAGGGACGCATCGACAAATTCCAAAAACGCTTCGGTGCCGTGCGTCGCGTCGGGAAGCCGAAACTCGACTAATTCAGTCATTTCCCGAATTTCATCCAAACGCCTGGCCGCCTCGTGCAGCCGGGCGTTTTGTTTTAAGCAGTGCCGGGGTTTTGTCGGGAAATTAGATTCCATTAGCAGTGGAACCAAAAAAGGCCCTGAAGTAAAACCCTCCTTGTGCTTGGCGGCGCTCCGATTTGCCGCTTTGCTGCCCGCGTGCTCGCGAAACGAATCATTCCCTGCCTTGATGTGACCGCCGGTCGCGTCGTCAAAGGTGTCAATTTTGTGGATCTCATCGATGCCGGTGATCCGGTCGAATGCGCCATCGCCTACAACTTGCAGCAGGCCGATGAGCTCGTGTTTCTCGACATCACCGCCTCATCGGACAACCGCAACACGATGGTCGATGTGGTCCGCCGCACGGCGGAAAAGTGCTTCATTCCGCTGACGGTCGGCGGTGGCATTCGCAGCGTGGATAACATGCGTGAAATGCTACTAGCGGGCGCGGACAAGGTCGGCGTCAACACCTCGGCGGTGCTCAATCCTGGTCTCGTCGATGCCGGGGCCAAGGCATTCGGCAGCCAGTGCATCGTCGTCGCCATCGACGCGAAGCGCGAAGGGCCGGGGAAATGGGGGGTTTACACCCACGGCGGCCGAACGCCCGTCGGAATGGACGCCGTCGAGTGGGCCAAGGAAGTTTGGCGACGCGGAGCCGGGGAGATTCTTCTAACGAGCATGGACTCGGACGGTACTCAGGCCGGCTACGACATCGAGCTGACCGCCGCAGTTTCCTCCGCGATCGGCATCCCAGTCATCGCCAGCGGTGGTGCGGGAAACCTCGATCACATGGTGAATGTGCTCAATGCGGGAAAGGCGGACGCCGTTCTGGCAGCCAGTATTTTCCACTTCGGCATGCACACGGTGGGCGAGGCGAAACGCCATTTCTCCGCGCACGGCGTGCCGGTCAGGCCGTATGTGACCTAACCATCACGAGTTCTTCATGGCGCCCCGCAAAGAGGAAAGGTTTTATTTCGTGGGAGGGGTCGCTGGGGTCGCAGCCTTGTTGGCCCGGATCGCTTCGATCAATGGCCCACCGGTTTCCTTTTGATGGCGCATGGCCATCCCTGCGAAAAATGCGGCTGCGGCGAGAATGAGGAAAATCAGGATAGCGCTAAAACCACCGCCGCCGGATGCCGCCGGCGGGCGGACGGCAGGCGCAGGCGCAGGCGGGGGGACTGCGGGGCTCGGCGACAGTTCGGCCTCGCGCGTGATCGGCGCTGACTCGGGCGATTTTTCGCGGGCAAGCGCCTCGGATTCCTCCTCGCTGAGCACAAAATTAAACGAGACGTCGCCGATTTTCGCCGTCGCGCCGCTGCGCAGCGGGATCACCTCGTAGCGGACGTCGTCAAGCTTAATGCCATTGGTCGAGCCGACATCGTGGAGTTCGTAGCCGCCCTCGATTCGACGCATTTCCGCGTGATGCACCGAAACCGAGCCGGATTCGATCACGATGTCGTTTTCGCTACCGCGCCCCAATGTGACCGTCTGGCGGTCGAGTTGGAAGCGGTAGGGTTGGGCGTTTTTCTCAGGAACGGTGATCGTGATGCGGGGCATGGCTTTGTAAACGAAGAGGTTTTGATTTTTCTAGCGCGAAACTTTGCGGATTTGAATGAAATTTTTCGCGGTGATAGATCGCGCCGGGCGCGGGAGGTGGCAGGCATCGATATCTTGCCCGGATTTGGCGGCTGCCGTATGCTTCGAGTCCATCAAACTGAAGCGATTTTATGACCGCTTCGGGTTGGTACGTCCTTTTTTTCCGGCGGGATATTTCACCGGCTTCATCACGGTTGTCGGTTTGTCGTTCTTCAACGAAGCGATTTGGTCTCGCAAATGCGCGGCACGCTCGAATTCCAAGCGCGATGATGCCTCGCGCATTTCCTCTTCCAGCTCAGAAATCACCCGCAACTTGTCGTAAGTGGTCACGTCATCGGCGACCATCGAGTTGTTGAGCTTATCGGCGTGTTCCTTCGCGTGCTCGTGGGTGTGGAGGCTGTGTTGCAGGGCGCGTTTCACGCTCTGCGGGGTGATGCCGTATTTTTCGTTGTGCGCCTGCTGGCGGGCGCGGCGATAGGCCGTGATATCGATGAGCGCTTGGATAGAATCGGTAACCTTGTCGCAGAAAAGCACGCACTCGCCGCCGATGTGACGCGCGGCGCGGCCTGCGGTCTGGATCATCGAGGTTTCGTTGCGGAGGAAGCCTTCCTTGTCCGCGTCGAGGATGCATACCAGCGAGACTTCCGGTAAATCCAGTCCTTCTCGCAGCAGGTTGATTCCTATTAGAATATCAAAAGTCGCCGCCCGCAGCTGGCGTAAAATTTCCACCCGCTCCACCGCGTCGATGTCGGAGTGTAGATAGCGGCACTTCAGTCCGGTGCCTGTCAGATACTCCGCGAGATCTTCTGCGGTTTTCTTGGTGAGCGTCGTCACGAGCACTCGCTCGTGGCGCTCGACGCGCTGGCGGCAGAGTTCGATGGTCTCGTCGATTTGGCCCTTCAGCGGCCGCAGGATCAGTACCGGATCGAGCAAGCCGGTGGGTCGAATGATTTGCTCCACGACCAGTGGCGTGCCGCGCTTCTTCGGGTCGAATGCATCCACGGGCTCGTCATTTCCGCTAGGTTTGACTTTGATTTTCTTGAAATCAAACAAGGGAATGTTACCCTCTGCAGTTTTTGATTTCACCGGGATGAAGGTCTGGTTCTCCGGGCGCGAGTTGACGATTTCAAACGGCCCTGGTGTCGCGGAAACATAAACTCGCTGGCCGGTCATTTGCATGAATTCCTCGAAGCGCAGCGGCCTGTTATCCAACGCGCTCGGCAGTCGGAAGCCGTGATCAACCAGCACCGTCTTGCGGCTCTTGTCGCCTTCATACATCCCGCCGATTTGCGGAATTGTGGCGTGGCTTTCATCGACGAGCAGCAGGAAATCTCGTGGAAAAAAGTCCAGCAGTGTGTGCGGCCGCGCTCCCGCTTCCCGGCCGGTGATATGACGCGAGTAATTCTCGATGCCTTGACAGAACCCCATCTCGGCCATCATTTCCAAATCATAGTCCGTTCGCATCCGCAGCCGCTGTGCTTCGATCAGTTTGCCCGCCTTTTCGAAAATCGCCACCTGCTCGTCCGCCTCCTTGCGGATCGCGAGCATCGCCCGCTTCATCTTGTCGCCGGGCGTCACGAACTGCTTCGCTGGGAAAAATGTGTGCGATTCCAAGCGATCGATCGCATGGCCCGTTAGCGTGTGGATGCTCGTGATCCGCTCGACTTCGTCATCGAAGAACTCCACCCGGATCGCCGTCTCGTCGAGATACGCCGGATGGACTTCCACCACGTCGCCGCGCACCCGGAATTTTCCGCGACCGAAGGCGATGTCGTTGCGCTCGAAAAGCATGCCGACCAGCGAGCTGAGGAATTCCTCGCGCGTGAGTTTCTGCCCGGTCCAGACCGGCACCATCATATTCTGATAGTCTTCCGGCGAGCCCAAGCCGTAGATGCAGGAAACGGAGGCCACCACGATGGTGTCCTGCCGCGTCAGCAGCGAGCCCATCGTGCTCAGGCGCAGTCGCTCGATCTCATCGTTGATCGCCGAATCCTTCTCAATGTAAGTATCGCTGCGTGGGATATAGGCTTCCGGCTGATAGTAGTCGAAGTAGGAGACGAAATATTCCACTGCGTTGTGCGGGAAGAAGTTTTTGAACTCCGAGTAAAGCTGCGCAGCGAGAGTCTTGTTGTGGCTCATGATGAGCGTCGGCTTGCCGTGATTGCGGATCAGGTTCGCCATCGTGAAAGTCTTCCCCGAGCCCGTCACGCCGAGCAAGGTTTGGTGCGGATTTCCCGCCGCCAGCGACTTCGAAAGCTTGGCAATCGCCTGCGCCTGATCTCCCTCAGGCTGGTAATCACTCTCAAGTCGAAAGGGCATCCGCGCGGACTCATAAACCGGCATCCCCCGACCTGCAAGCAGCCGGTTGTAATTGGTAGTCATCGGCCCATGGTAATTGATTAGCGGCTTGGAGTCTTGGGCATGGGCTTGCCCGTCCACCTATCAGCTAACGTGGTGGCAACCTGAAAACCATGCAGGGCGATGGTCTCCACGGCGAAGCTTCTTCATTGGCTTTCTCTTACCCACCCCGGCCTCAGACCCCAGAGAATCGTTTTCGCTCCGCGATGTAGTTGGCGATCTCTGTTTGCCCTTGCTTTCGCGCAAACGCCTCCGCATCCATGTCATTCATGGACTCGCTGGTATAACTGATGCGATAGTCAATACCGCGCTCGATTAGCAACTTCACGATTTCCATGTGGCCGCCTTGGATCGCACTGAAGAGCAATGCCTTTAAGGATTCAAAATAACGACAAGACTCCGCATATTTTGCTGGCGCTGTTGAAACAGATGTTTTCATTAGGCGGATGCTTGACGCATCGACACCCCACCATCCGTTTTTCAGCGACTTTTCCCGGGCTTTCTCCGGGCTTTCTCCGGACTGTTAAGTGAAGCCTGTTGCCAGCTCATTTTTGCCCCCCACGGCCCTCGCGGTGGCGGAACGCCCAAACTCTCGCCTTGGCAATGGATCATGGCCAGGGTCTATCATGAACTTGCCCGATCCGGCACCTTCTCCGCCAACGTGAAAACCATCACCCGAGTCGTC
>JBEGUC010000003.1:0-66434 GCA_041179105.1 Verrucomicrobiota bacterium
TGCTGCCCGCCAACTGGATCAAAACCCGCCCGGCTGCCAGTCAGACTATCGAGAGCCGGGTTGCATAGATGCCATAGCCGCCAAATCTCTGACAAAAATGCGAGAGGTGCTCTGTTGACCGCTTACGAACATGTTGAATCAGCATAAATAGTAAATCCAGAGAATTAGCCTGATGATCAAAGAAACCGCCCGCCTGCTTCTTTTTCTCTGACGCGTCCTATGCGCAGCGGAGGAGCAGTGGGCTGTTTCAAGGCATGGTCTGAATGTGTGGCTTCGTATTCCTTATAGCCACTATCGCGGCCGGGGCATTTATGTCCGGCACTCCTTGCTCTTCTAACAAACGATTGTTCAGCGCACAATCTCATTCTGGCTCATCCGCCGCCTGACCTATTGCGACAACTTCAGAACCTCGGTGTAGGTGGAGCTGAGCTTGTAGTATTGGAGCAATTGGCGGGCGATGGCGGAGCTGGGACCCGGCCCGCATCGCTGCGGTGACATTGCCGAACAATTGAAGCGAGTGGTCTGTAACGTTGAGTTTGGCGGATACGGCGTGTGTCCAAAAATCTTGGAGAGCACACGCGCCCTCGGGTGTGCTTCGCCGCCTTCCAATCCGTTATTTGACACTGGAGGAGAACGCGATGGACCCGGCGAGCGCACGGCCATGAATGGCGCGCTTGGCGTGTTCAACGGTTTCCGCTTGGTCTTCGTCCATTCCGGCGAGGATACCCACGAGATCATTCGCGATTTCCGTGCGCATCTTGGAAACGAGGTCGATTCCTTTAGCGGTGATGCGGACCATGATTTTACGGCGATCCTCGGCGGCGTTTGCTCGCTCAACGTAGGACAGTCTTTCCAATCGATCGACTAAGCCGGTGGCAGCGGCGGTCGAGTGGCCCATTTTTTTCGCGATGTCGGACATCGTGAGATATTCTTCGCTGGATAGGTAGGTGAGGAGGAAGAACTGCGGGAATGAGACGTTTCCTTTGTTGAGTTCTGTTGACAGGTTTAGGATGCAGCTTCGCTGTGTGAACAGGACGAAGTCAGCAAGACGGTTCGCGTCGGCTTTCACCGAAGCGCCCGAGGCGTTCATTGTTTTCATGTTGGCTGGTTGTGGTGTTCATGTTTGGGGACATGTAAGGGGGGCACAGCCATTGCAAAAGAAAAGCGACCCGGTTATCGCGGATAGCAATCAATTTCAAATAAATATTTATGGCTGTGCTCGGTTTTCAAGCGGGACTTTTTAAAAATACTTGGAGCCAAGAGGTTTTGAAAGCAAAGAATTCCCGGAAAGTTAATTATTTTTTAGGACATTTTCCGGAAGGGCTTCGCTTTGAGGTTGAGGAGGTTCGGGGGGCGGGAGTGTCTCCGCAGGCTTGGCGACGTGCTGGGAATAGACGGCATCGCCGACTTCGACGGTGCCAGATTGGAGATCGGCGGCGGCGAATTCGCCAAGGGATTCGCCGGTGGTCTTGAGGTTCGCGCTCCTGTCATCCGGACCACGGGTGGTGAGAATTTTTCCGGACTCGATATTCCATTTCTCGTAACTTTGGATTAAGACAAAGCGTCGGTCTGCGGGGATGGAGGCGATGCGGCCGATCAGTTTTGGGCCTTCCACCACGGGTTTTGTGGGTTCGGGCTTCTTAGGTTGGGTGCTGGTGCAGGAGGAAATGACGAGGCAGGAGAAAGCTGCGAGCAGGACGGCAGGATTCAATTTCATGAGGGGAATTTGGAACTGTCCTGCCCGGAAAGAAACCCGGGATTTCATGGTGGCAGCAATCGCACCTCGTCGGCTTGGATGAGGCGCTCGAGGCCGTGTTCACTGCGGAGCAGGAGTTCGCCGCCCGCCGCGATGCCCTCGACGATTCCGATTCTCGGTCCGCTGGCGGTGGTGAGGCTCACCCGTTTTCCTGTCAAAACGCAGCGCAGTCGCACTGCGGGGAGCAATTCCTCGAATTCCTCGCTGATCTGGCGGCGGCGGAGGGCGAATTTTCGGATGATCGCGCCTAAGACATCGGCGCGGGAAAAGGCCTGCGAGGTTTCGAGCCGGAGCGAGGTCGCGATGTCTGCAACTTCGGGTGGAAAGCAGGTGGTGTTCACGTTCAGGCCGATGCCGACGACCGCGAAATCAGATCCGGCTTCGACAAGGATTCCGGCGGCTTTCCGGTCTCCGATCCAGACGTCGTTGGGCCATTTGATACCGGCTTGCGGGCCGAAGGTTTCTACGGCCTCTGCCACAGCGAGTCCTGCGGCGAGCGCGAGCCTCGGCCACAGGGATTTAGGCTCCTCTGGGCGGATGAGAATTGAAAAGGCGAGTGATTCCCCGGTGGGTGAAAACCAGGTGGCTCCACGCCTTCCTCGGCCGGCGCTCTGGCTCTCGGCAAGGACGATAAGCCCGTCCGCGGCTCCCGCTTGGGCGAGTGAGCGGATTTCGTCATTGGTGGATTCCACCGATTCGCGGACGAGTAGGCGGAACGGCTCGGGGAACTCCGCGGCGGCTGTGTGAAAATCTTCGGAAGTCATCGGCTAGAGGGATTCAAAGTCCAAGCCGACATCGAGCGCTGGTGCTGAGTGGGTAAGAGCACCTACGGAAATGAAATCTACTCCAGTATCGGCGATTTCACGCAGCGTTTCCAGAGTGACGCCGCCGCTGGCTTCGAGCTGGGGCTTGCTCCGCTCGCCGCGCATTTCCACGGCTGTGCGCAGTTCCTCCAGACTCATGTTATCTAGGAGGATGAAATCCACGCCATCCAGCGCGAGGAAGGCTCGCGCTTGCTCAAGATTGTCCGCTTCCAGCTCGACATCGACTCCAGGCTGATCTGATTCGAGTTGGTAGATCGCTGCTTGGATCGCATCGGTCCCGCCCTCGGCCGCGAGGTGGTTGTCCTTCACCATCGCTCGATCATAGAGACCGAGCCGGTGATTGGTGCCGCCGCCATCGAGCACGGCTTGTTTTTCAAGTAAGCGGTAGCTGGGCGTGGTTTTCCGTGTGTCGAGAATCTGAGCACGGGTGCCCTTCACCTGCTCCACGTAGCGGGCAGTCAGTGTGGCCACGCCGCTCAGGTGTTGGAGGAAATTCAAAGCCGTCCGTTCGGCGGTTAAAATGGACCGCGCGGAGCCTTCCACGCGGATCAGCAGTGCTCCGGCGGCCACTCGGCTGCCGTCGGATATCAGGATTTCAACGACTAAGGTGGGATCAACCTTGCTGAAAACTCGCGCCGCCAGCTCGACTCCGGACACCACGCCGTCCTTGCGCACCGCCACGAATGCGCAGGCCCGCCGCTCTTCTGGGATGAAATAACGAGAAGTGACATCGCCGCTGCCGAGGTCTTCGGCGAGCGCGAGGTCGATGAGAATGGCGGAATGGTCGTTCATTACAGCGGCATTAAATGACAGCGCGGCCGGATCATGGCAACAAGGCTTTCAGCCCGATCCACGCGCTCCCCCAAGTGATGATCCACGGCAGCGTGAGAAGGCTGAGCACAGTCGTCGCGATCACGATTTGCACCGCCACCGCAGGCCGCCCGCCATACATCCGGGCGAGGAGAATCGACGACATCCCTGCCGGCATCGCCGCTTGCACCACCAGCACCTGCCGCAGCTCCATCGGCAGCGGGAGAAATTTCGCAGCTGCCAGAATCGCCATCGGTGCCAAAATCAGCCGCACCAGCGCGCCACCCACGAGCACCCGCCAACTCGGTTTTTCCGTGCCGGCTAGATCCATCATCGAGCAACCCGTGATCAGAATCGCGAGCGGAAACGCCCCCACACCGATCATCGAAATGACTTTCCTTCCCGGCCCCGTCACCTGGTCGTCCAGCCCGAGCGCGACCAAAGTCAAGCCGATCACCACCGCAATGATCGGGCCGTTCATCAGCCGCCGCCACGGAATTCCGGGCTCGCCGCTCATCAGCATAATACCCACCGACCAAATCGCGATTTCCACGCCGATGTTGTGCACAAAAAGCAAAGCCAACGCGCCCGTGCCCCATAAAATTTCAAGCACCGGAGCCGCCGTGAATCCGAAATTCTGGCACCCCGCGCTCAAGGCAAACGTCCGCATTCCTGTCCCGCGCTCCAACCCGATCAAGCGCCCCACCGCGAGGCCAATCCCGATTCCCACCATGATCAGCCCGAACCCCAGCGTGATCGCCCACAGCACGACTGAGCCGCTCTGCAGCACCGCGCTTCCCAAGATTTTATCCAAGATGAAACATGGCAGCATCACCGTGTAAACCAAGCGCATCACCCCGGCATCATGCTCCGTGCGGAGCACACCCGTCCGGCGTAAAACCGCTCCTGCGACGATCAATAAATACACCGGCAGGACCGATGCGATAACGGCACCGGGCGAAATCACACTGCCAAACTCCCGCCCCCGCCGCGCCCGTGCAAGCCCATAATTTCGCGCTTTTTGGATTCGGACTTGCGCCCGGAAAAGCGCTTCTATTGACTCCGCCATGGCAGAGATTTCTCTCGGACTTTCATTTGACGACGTGCTTCTGGTGCCCGCTTTAAGCGCGGTTTTACCTGGTGAGGCAGACCTTTCCACCCACGTCACGGCAGGGATTCCTTTATTTCTTCCGGTCGTCTCGGCGGCGATGGACACGGTTTCTGAACACGATTTAGCGATTGCCCTAGCCCGGGAAGGCGGCATGGGCGTCATTCACCGCGCCTGCCCGATCGACGAGCAGGCGGCGATGGTTTACCGGGTGAAGCGTTCAGAAAACGCTGTCATCCAAAAGCCCCACACCGTCCGCAAGGAGGACACCGTGGACCACGTCCGCGCCATAATGGCTAAAAATGGCTTCTCCGGATTTCCCGTGATCGATGCCGACGGTCACCTCGAAGGCATGGTCACCGGTCGCGATGTCCGCTACCTTGACCGCCTCGACGCGGTCGTCGCTGATGTGATGACTCCGCGCGAGAAACTCATCACCGCGCCCGGCAACACGAGCCTCGAAGAAGCCCGCCGCATTCTCTATCAAAACCGGATTGAAAAACTCCCGCTCATTGATGCCAATGGCCGTCTAGTGGGACTCATCACTGGCTCCGACATCGAAAAACGGATCACCTTCACCAACGCCGCCAAGGACGCAAATGGCCAGCTCCGCTGCGGTGCTGCCGTGGGCGTCGGGCCGGATTGCATCGATCGCGGCCGGGTGTTGATCGACGCCGGCGCAGACGCGCTTTTCATCGATGCCGCCACTGGCCACACCCGCCACGTCATGGAAGTGATCGGAAAACTCCGTGCGCTATCAAACATACCAGTCGTCGCCGGTAACGTCGTCACCGAGCAAGGCGCGCGCGATTTAGTGGCCGCCGGAGCCAGCGCCGTGAAAGTCGGCGTCGGACCGGGGTCCATCTGCACCACTCGCGTCATTTCTGGAGTCGGCATGCCACAGTTCACCGCTATTCAAAATGTCGCCGGCGTCTGCCGCGAACATGGCGTGAAGGTCATCGCCGACGGCGGGATCCGCTACTCAGGTGACATCGTCAAAGCCCTCGCCGCCGGTGCGGATCTCGTCATGCTCGGCTCGCTCTTGGCTGGCACACGCGAAAGCCCCGGCCAGACGGTGCAATCCCAAGGCCGCCGCTTCAAAACCTACCGCGGCATGGGTTCTATCGGCGCCATGCAAAAAGGCGCAGGCGATCGCTACGGCCAGAATAGCTCCGGCAAACTCGTCGCCGAGGGCGTCGAAGGCCGAGTCCCTTACAAAGGCCCGCTCTCCGACGTGATTTTCCAACTCATGGGCGGCCTCAAATCCGGCATGGGTTACATCGGAGCCTCCACAATCACAGAGCTTCGCGAGCGTGCCAACTTCGTCCGAGTCACCGCCGGCGGCCTCCGCGAAAGCCACGTCCATGACATCGTCATGACCGAGGAACCCACGAACTATCAACCGCTGAGTTGATTGAAGTTAAAGGTTATTGGTTAAAAATTATTAGGAGCCTCTCTTCTGATTTTTCCCCCAATAACAAATAACTCATAACAAATAACTTTTCCCATGCACGATTCCAACCACGTCGCCGTCCTCGATTTCGGCTCGCAATACACTCAGCTCATCGTCCGCCGTGTGCGCGAGCTCGGCTATTTCGCCAAGCTCTACGCCATCGAAGATTTTCCTGAAATCGGCAAACCCGGCGCGATCATTCTCTCTGGTGGTCCGAAAAGCACCAGCGAGGCAGATGCGCCTGATTTGGATTTTGAGGCGCTTAAAGCATTCAACGTCCCCGTGCTCGGCGTCTGCTACGGCATGCAGCTTCTCAATATCAAATTCGGCGGCAGCGTAGAGGCCAGCGACCGTCGCGAATACGGCCCGGCGAATTTGTTCCCTGCAGAAAGCGCCGGACTCTACGAAGGGATTTCCGCTTGCTCGCAAGTCTGGATGAGCCACTCAGACACGGTGAAAATCCTGCCGGAAGGCGCCAAGGTCATCGCTTCCAATCAGCACGGCACGCCGGTTTCGCTTCAGTGGGACGAGCTTTTTTTCGGCATTCAATACCACCCGGAAGTCACGCACAGCCACGAAGGCTTGCAGATCCTGAAAAATTTCCTCGATCACGCCAGCGACCTGCTGCCTTTCCACATCGACGATTTCAAACGCGAAATGATCGACAACATCCGCGAGACCGTAGGCGCCCGGCAAGTCGTCTGCGGAGTTTCTGGCGGCGTGGACAGCACAGTTCTAGCGGTTTTACTCCAGCACGCTGGAGTGAAGGTGCGGGCGATTTTTGTAGATAACGGCCTCCTCCGTAAAGACGAGGCGGCAGTGGTGCAGGCGAACTTCAAGCGCATCGGCGTGGCCATCGAAACCGTGGATGCTTCCGAGAAATTTCTCACCGCGCTTGCTGGCGAGGGCGATCCTGAAAAAAAGCGCAAAATCATCGGCAACATGTTCATCGAAGTCTTCTGGGACACCGTGGGCGATGCCGAAATGCTCGCGCAAGGCACTCTCTATCCGGACGTGATCGAAAGCGCGTCAAACGCGAAATCCAAAGCTTCCGTCATCAAAACCCATCACAATCGGGTTCCAAAAATCCTCGAACTCCAAGCTCAGGGGAAAGTGCTCGAACCACTCGCCGAGCTCTTCAAGGACGAAGTCCGCGAGCTCGGAACGGCCCTCGGGATTCCCGAAGACATTCTCCAACGCCACCCGTTTCCCGGCCCCGGCCTCTCAGTCCGCTGCCCCGGAATCGTGGACAAAGAGCGGCTCGACATCATCCGCGAGTGCGATGCGATCTTCATCGGCAAGCTCAAGGAACACGGCTGGTATGACAAAGTCTGGCAGGCCTATGCAGGCCTCATTCCGGTGAAAACCGTGGGAGTCAAAGGCGACGAACGCAGCTACGAATGGGCCACAAACCTTCGTGCCGTCGTCTCCGAAGATGCCATGACCGCAGATTGGGTGGAGTTGCCATCCATCATCCTCCGTGAGACAAGCCACAAAATTCTCAACGAAGTCAAAGGCATCAACCGCGTGCTCTACGATATTTCCACCAAGCCGCCAGCCAGCATCGAGTGGGAATAAGGAAAATTCCCTCACAAGTCTGACCCGCTGCGAAGCGTCGCCACAATCCCGCCTTGAAATGCGGGAAACGCCGTGCATCCTGCCGCCCGCCCATGGCAGGACCTACTTTCCAAGCACTTCCCGGATTCCGCGACTTCACTCCCCGTGAATGCGCGGTTCGCAATTATTTGTTCGAGACTTGGCGCGGCGTGGCCCGCCGTTGCGGCTATGTCGAATACGAAACGCCCATCTTGGAGGACACCGGACTCTATTTGAAAAAGTCAGGCGGTGAGCTTTCGTCACAGCTTTTCCGTTTCGAGGACCAAGGCGGCCGCGATGTCACGCTCCGCCCGGAAGTGACCGCCTCACTCGCCCGGATCGTCGCCCAGCATCAACGAGATTTCCCGAAACCGCTCAAGTGGTTCGAGATCGGTCAATGTTTCCGCTACGAAAAACCGCAGAAGGGCAGGGGACGCGAGTTCCATCAATTCAACGTCGATATCCTCGGCGAAGGCGGCCCGGCTGCTGACGCGGAACTCATTTCTCTCGCCATCGAGACGATGCTCTCCTTCGGCTTCCTCGCTGGCGACTTCATTGTCCGCGTCTCGGATCGCAAAGCCTGGATCGATTTTGCTGCCGCCAATGAAATCACCGAAGACCGCATCCCGGATTTCCTCGGTATTATCGACAAGATCGAGCGCGAGAAACCCGAAGTGCTCGAACAAAAACTCGCCGCTTTTTCCCTCACACCCGATGTCGTCCGCGCCTTCATCGCGGATCCTGCCAACGCTTCCGCCGCTTACCTTGCGATCCGTCAAGATTTGAGCGCCCGTGGATTCGCGAATTTCGTCGAGCTGGACCTCTCCATCGTCCGCGGCCTCGCTTATTATACCGGCGTGGTTTTCGAGGTCTTCGATGCGAAAAAATCCATGCGCGCCGTCGCCGGTGGCGGTCGCTACGACACCTTGATTTCCACCATATCCGACGGAGCCGTGGACATGCCCGCGACCGGCTTTGCCATGGGCGACTACGTCATCCGCAACCTCATCGAGGAAACGACGCACACCGCCATGCAGATGGAAGTCTGGCTCCAGCGCAACGCCGCCGCCTGCGACATCTACGTCGTCGTCGCGGATGAAACGAAGCGTGCCGAATCACTTAAACTCGTCACCAGCCTCCGGCGTGCGGGCATCTCCGCAGACCTTCCTATGGGCTGCCCCAAGGTCGCCAAACAATTCCAAAGCGCCGAGAAATCTGGCGCTCGCTTCGCCCTCGTCGTCGGAACCGAATATCCCGCGCTCAAGCTCAAGATTCTCGCCAGCCGCACCGAAGAATCCGGCCACGTCGAAACCGCCATCGACTGGCTCACCGACCGCCTCCTCCAGCCCGACGGGCCGTTGCTGGCATAGAGAGGGAAGAGAAATTTAACCGCAGATGAACGCAGATGGACGCAGATTTTTCATTTAAGAAAGAGACCGACGCCATTATTGGCTCTGCGTTTGATGTGCTGAATGAAATCGGTCACGGTTTTCATGAGAAGCCTTATGAGAATTCTTTGGTGGTAGAGTTCGGGCACAAGAATATCCCGTTTCTCCAGCAGCCCCGCTATCCGCTCATTTACCGTGGAGTCCAGGTTTCAGAATATGTTCCTGATTTGATCGCCTTCGGACTTGTGATCGTGGATACCAAAGTCATCGAGCGCATCACCGACCATGAGATTGGGCAAATGCTCAATTACTTGAGAATCACAGGACTTCCCGTCGGCCTGATCCTCAATTTCAAAAACTCCAAACTCGAGTTTCGTCGTGTCATCGCGACCACCCAGAATTTCATCCGCCGCAAAGCCCCTTAAATCTTCCTCTTATTAACGTCCATCTGCGTTCATCTGCGGTTAAATAAATCTTCAATTTCTCTCCATCATGCGCACTCATCATTGCAACGAACTCCGCGACTCTCACATCGATCAATCCGTCACGCTCATCGGCTGGGTGAACTCCGCCCGCGATCACGGCGGCGTCATTTTCATCGACTTGCGTGACCGCGAAGGGCTGACCCAGTGCGTCTTCCATCCGGAGGAAAACCCCGAGGTTTCGGCTCTATCGCACACCCTGCGCGAGGAAGATGTCGTGCAAGTCACAGGCCGGGTTTCCAAGCGTCTTGAAGGTTCGGGAAATGCCAAGATCAGCACCGGCGCGATCGAAATCGTCGCCACCGGACTCACCATCGTCAACAAGGCCGACGTATTGCCGTTCCAACTCGACAAGGATCTATCCAACGAAGATCTGCGGATGAAATACCGCTATCTCGACCTGCGCCGCCCGCGTATGAACAAGAACATCCGCCAGCGCAGCGTGATCACCTCCGCCGCCCGCCGCTATCTCGATGACTCCGGTTTCTATGAAATCGAAACGCCGATTCTATCGAATCCAACACCGGAAGGCGCCCGCGATTTCCTCGTGCCATCGCGGCTCAATCCCGGCCGTTTCTACGCCCTGCCGCAAGCCCCGCAGCAATACAAACAACTGCTGATGGTCGCCGGTATGGAAAAGTATTTCCAGATCGCCCGCTGTTTCCGCGATGAGGATCTGCGCGCCGACCGCCAACCGGAGTTCACCCAGATCGACATCGAAGCCAGCTTCGTCAATCAAGACGACATCATCGGGCTGGTCGAAGGGCTGCTAGGCTCGATGTTCAAGGCCGGCCTCGGCATCGAAGTCCCGGCTAATTTCCCGCGCATGACCTATGCGGATGCGATGGACATCTACGGCTCGGACAAGCCGGACACCCGCTTCGGCATGGAAATCACCGACCTTGGCGACGTCTTCGCGGCCACTGAGTTTAAGATTTTCCGCAGTATTCTTGATGGCGGTGGCGTGGTTCGCGCCATCAATGCCAAAGGCTTCGCCACCATCACCACCGGCCAGATGAACCGCCTCAACGAGATTGCCGTGCAAGCCGGCCTTCCCGTGAAAAACCTCGCCTTCATCAAACTCGAAAACGGCGAATACAAGAGCCCGCTCTGGAAAATCTTCACCGAAACTGAGAAGGCGGCCGTCCTGGTTAAACTCGATCTGGCAGAAGGCGATATCGTCTTCTTCGCGGCTGGCTCGCGTGACAGCGTCAGCACCATCCTCGGTCGCGTGCGTTCGGAATGCGCCGTGATGATGGATCTCAATAACGATCCTACGAAGTTCAACTTCCTCTGGGTTGTTGATTTCCCACTGCTTGCCCACGACGAGGAAACTGGCCACTGGGCCGCCGTCCACCATCCTTTCACCCGGCCACATCCGGATGACATCGCGCTGCTGGAAGCCGGCGATTACGCCAATGTCCGCGCCGTCGCCTATGACGTCGTGCTCAACGGTTACGAACTCGGCGGTGGCTCGATCCGGATTCACGAAAAGGACCTCCAAGCGAAAATGTTCAGCGTGCTCGGCGTCGGCCCGGAAGAGCAGCAAATCAAGTTCGGCCATCTTCTCGACGCCTTCCGCTTCGGTGCCCCACCGCATGGTGGACTGGCTCTCGGTCTCGACCGCATCGCCATGTTAGTTGCTGGCGAGGAGAGCATCCGCGAGGTCATCGCCTTCCCGAAAAACAACAAGGGTGCCGACCTCATGGCCCAGAGTCCGTGCCAAATCGAGCACAAGCTGCTGCGTGAAGTTTACGTCCAGTCCACCTACAAGGATCCAAAACTCAGCGCGGAAAAGGCGATTTTATAAGAGGGCGTGCGCGGCGGATGTGGATAGGTTACCGCGAGTGAGAGCAGTCCTCTTTCTATATCTCAGCATTTACCCCGAGTGTCGCCCGACTCCATCCCACAAATCAGCCTCGGCAGCGCCGCGCTCGTCATCTTCGCGGTGTGCGCCGGCTTCGTGCTGTTGCGCGGGATGACCCGGATGATCGTCGGCACCGTCGTCCTCAGCCTCAGCGCATGGATCGGCTTCCGCGTCTGGCAGCAGGCGCCCACGCTTTCCATCGAGTGGACCGGGCAATCAATCGCCTGGATCACGACCGGCCTGCCCGTCGCCTCCTTCCTCGCCGCTTTTTTCCTCATTCGGAAGATCATCCGCCCCTTCGGGAAATCCCCCACTGAGGAAAAACCGCGCTCCATCATCAAGTTGGCGTTTCTCCTCCTGCTCGCCCTCATCCCCACCTCGCTCCTCTGCATCATCGGTGCCACGCTCGTCCATCACAACGGCTCCATCGCCGAGGTCCGCGCCTACTCGGAAAAATCCAACGGCACCCACGAGGCGGGATCGGTAGGCTTCAGCCAGAAACTCAAATCCACCATCGAGGCCGCGATCCCCGCCAGCTGGCTCAAAGCCCTCGATCCACTCGCCTCGCCTTCCCGCCTCGCCCTGGCCAAACTCATCGCCGCTCAAGCCGACTCACCGCTCACCCCCGTCATCAATCCCCAGACGGGCAAGCCCATCCCGCGCGCCGTCATCGTCAACGACCCGGACCTCCAAAACCTTGCCCGCGATGGAAATTACGGCACACTCCTGCGCCATCCCCTGCTCACCCAAGCCCTCGCCGATCCCAAACTGAAAAAACTCCTCAAAGATTTCAGCTTCTAAACTGGATTTCATCTGAACCGCCAAGACGCCAAGAACGCCAAGTTTTCATAAATTACAAAATCAATCTTCCTTGGCGACCTTAGCGTCTTGGCGGTTCAAAATAACCATCTCAAATTTCTCTCATGTCCTATCTCGTCACCATCGGCCTCGAAGTCCACTGCCAGGTCAACACGCAGACCAAGATGTTCTGCGCCTGCCGCACCTCCTTCGGCGACACGCCGAACACCCACACCTGCCCCGTCTGCCTCGGCCTGCCCGGCGCGCTGCCCGTGCTCAACCGCGAGGCCATCGAGAAGACCCTCCTCACCGGGCTGATGATCGGTTGCGGCTCGCCGGAAATTTCGAAATGGGATCGGAAGAACTATTTCTATCCGGACATGCCGAAAAACTACCAGACCACTCAGATGGACCTCCCCCTCTGCATCGGTGGCGGCGTCCCGCTTTACGAACACTGCTACCCGACTGATGTTAGGAAAAGCATCGCCAACCCCGATAAAATCGTCCGCCTCAACCGCATCCACCTTGAGGAAGACGTCGCGAAATCCACCCACCTTGGAAGCTCCTCACTCATCGACTTCAACCGCGCCGGGACTCCGCTGATGGAAATCGTCACCGAGCCCGACCTCGAGTCCGGCGAGGAAGCTTTCGCCTACGTCCGTTCGCTCCAGATGATCCTCCAACAAGGCGGCGTCTCGGATGCTGATATGGAAAAGGGCCAGCTCCGCTGCGACGTGAACATCTCGCTCCGCAAGAACGCCGCCGACCCGCTTGGCCAGAAAGTGGAGCTCAAAAACCTCAACTCCATCTCCGCCATCCGCCGCGCCATTCATTTCGAAATCATGCGCCAGACCGAGGAACTTAACCGTGGCATTCCGCAAATCCAGTCCACCCGGCGTTGGGACGACGACCGCGGCGAAACCCAGATGATGCGCACCAAGGAAGACGCGCACGATTACCGCTACTTCTCCTGCCCGGACCTCCTGCCCATCGAAACCGCGCCCCTTCTCGCCAAAGTCCGCCCGCTCGTCCCCGCGCTCCCGCACGAGCTCGCCGCGCGTTTCGAGCACCAGCTCGGCGTCACCGCCTACGATGCCGCCGTGCTCTCCTCGGACAAGCACCTCGCCGCCTATTTCGAGGCCGTCACCGACCCCGCCATCCCCGGTAAGAAAGTCGCTAACTTCATCATCAATAACCTGCTAGGCACTCTCAACGAGCGCGCCCTCGGCATCCGCGAATGCCCGGTCGCCCCGGAAAAACTCCGCGGCCTCCTGCTCCTGATGGAAAACGGCACCCTCGCCGCGAACCAAGCCAAGGACGTCTTCACTGTGCTCTTCGAAAGCCCGGAAAAAGACCCCGCCGCCATCGCCGACAGCCTCGGTTTCAAACCCGCCGCCGCCGGCGAGCTCGAAGGTCTCTGCGACCAAGTCATCGCCAACAACCCGGCCGAAGTCGCCGCCGTCAAAGCTGGCAACGAGAAGCTGCTCAACTTCCTAACCGGCCAAGTCATGAAAGCCGCCGCCACCAAGCCCAACCCGAAGCAAGTCACCGAGCTGCTGCGGGCAAGGTTATTATAACCCTTTCCAGTCAGATAGGCCCACGGCGTAAATTCCTATCTGGAAAACGCCGCCGCCAGCGACGATAGATCCGCCGGACCCGCGCGGTCGGCGGTGAGGATCGCCGCTTTCTGCAGCGAGATGATTTCCGAGACTCCCTTGCGCGAGAGTTCGAGCATCGCGGTCATTTCCTCCGAGGAAAAAACCGCCTCCTCGCCGCTGCCTTGGATTTCCACGAAGTCGAGCGTCTCGGTCATCACCACGTTGAAATCGACTGAAGCCGCCTTGTCCTCCGGGTAGTTCAAGTCGAGCACCGGCACGCCCTGATAGACGCCAGCGGAGACCGCTGCGACGAGTTTCTTGATTGGGAAATCCCTGAGCTTGCCTTGGGACATCAGCTTGTTGAGCGCGATGGCCATCGCCACGCAGCCGCCAGTGATCGAGGCGGTGCGGGTGCCGCCGTCGGCTTGCAGGACGTCGCAATCGATCCAAATCGTGCGCTGCCCGACTTTTTTTAAATCCACGCAAGCTCGGAGTGCGCGGCCGATGAGGCGCTGGATTTCCGACGAGCGACCGTCGATTTTACCGCGGGAAATGTCGCGCGATTTCCGCTCCAGCGTCGAGTAAGGCAGCATCGAGTATTCGGCGGTGAGCCAGCCGCCTTCGACCCGCTGGGCGCGCATCCAGCGCGGCACGTCTTCCTCGATGCTCGCCGAGCAAATCACGCGGGTGTCGCCGAAGGAAACGAGCACCGAGCCGCTGGCGTAGGGTGCCACGTTCGGGATGAAGGAAATCGGGCGGAGTTGGTCATTTTGGCGGCCGTCGGGACGAGTCATGCGCGGAGTGAAATCCACCCGCCCGCCTGCCGCAAGCGTGAAGCTCTAGCGGTCCTTATTGGGGCGGAGATCCTGGATTCTCCGGTCGGTCTCGGCGGCTTCATTGGGGAGATTGGCCTTCTCGTAGGAAGTCTTGAGGCCGAGGAGCGCGTTCATGTCGTTAGGGAAAGCTGTGAGCGCGCGTTGATAGGCCTCGATGGCTTCCTTGGGTTGGTTGACGGCGAGGTAATATTCGCCAAGGCGGGCAGCCATGGGACTGAGAATCATGGGCGGAAACATCATGGCGGCGGGGAGTTGGCGGTCGGTCGCCGAGGCGAACCAGTTGTAGGCGGTGCCAACTCCGAATTTGGGGCCTGCTAGGGCGAGGCGACCGCGTAAATCGCTGGCGAGGACTTCGAGCGCGCGAAAGGCGCGAGTCCATGCGGAGCGCTCGCCGATGGCACCCGCCTCGGCCTGGGTCTTGCTCATGGCCTCGCCGTGAAGGGTGAAGGCGGCGACGACTTGTTGGGCCTCGCTGAATTTTCCGTCGTCTAGCAGGCGGCCGGCCTCGAGGGCGAAGCGGAGGCCATCGATCCACCAGTAGGCGAGGGATTTTTCATGGGTTTTTTTGAGTTCGGCGGCCTTGGGCATGGAGAGGAGCGCCTCGGCGGCGTTGCCACGCAAGCCGCGGTGAAGGAGGATGCGGGCGGGCAATGTTTTGGCCTCCCATAGCAGGTTGCGGACTCCGGGCGAGGCGGTGCGTTTTTCGGAAAATCGGGTGGCGGCGATCTTGCGGGCGGCGGCGGTGGCGGTGGCGAAGTCGCCCTGCGACGCGAGCGCGACGATCCGGTAGCACTCGGCTTTCACCCATTCGGGGCTGTCGGCGACGGTGGCTTTGTTTTCCTTCATCCATCTCTGGAAGAAGGAGGAGGCGTGGCCAAAGGCGGAAGCGGCTTTGCCGTGCTGGCCGGAGCGCCATTCGTAATGGCCTAGCAGATGGAGATACGGGCCGTAGTCGGGGGACATCTCGCAGAGCTTGCGGGCGAGCTCGGCGGACGGGGCGAGGTCGGGGGCATCCGCGCGGATGGTGAGCAAGGCGTTGAGCGGCAGCGGGCTGTGGGGGTGCTTTGCGATCAGTGCGAGCAGGCTTTTTTCGGCGGCCTCTTGGTCGGGAGTGGCGGTGCCGGATGAGTCGTAGCCGCCGCGGCCAAAAAGGGCGGCGAAGATACCGGCTTGAAGCTCGTTAGGAAATTTCTCGGCGACCTTGCGAAACGTGCCCGCCGCTCCAGCAGGGCCTTCCTCTAGGTATTTGACTAATCCAAATGCATAGCCGCGCTCGAGTTCGCTGCCGTTGCCTCGACCGATTAGGTAAAGCAGGCGTTGGGTGGCGGCATGGCGCGCGGCGGTTGTTTCCGGCGAGGGGGTGAGCAGCGACATCACCATCCCCCAGTGGGCGAGCAAGCAGTCCGGGTCCTCACGCATCGCGGCGGCGAAGTGGCGGCTCGCCTCGAATTCCCAGCCGCCGTGCAGGTGGTTGATGCCTTGGTTGACGTGGGACTGGGCTTTTTCGGTGGCAGCGGTCACGGCGGTTTCGAGCCCGCCGGGGAGGCTCATCATCGCCGGTTCGGCCAGGGCTTTGACGGAATCGGGAATGGCATCCTCCACCTCCGGCAGCAGGACGACTGCCTGCGGCTTGTCGTCATGACTTGCAGGCACCGCGAGCTTGGCTTCCTCGCAGATCGCGAAGGTGGAAATGAGGAGCTGCACCGCGATCAACCGTATTTTCATGCCGGGAAGATGGCCATGCAATGCCCCTGCCACCAAGTAAAATGACGCTGGCGTGCGCCGCCGCCGCCCGCTTAGTCTCCGGCCATGAAGCTTGGAATTATTGGATGCGGGAAAATGGGCACAGCATTGATTCAAGGCGCCATCCGTGCGGGTGTGGTCACGGCGGGGGATGTGACGGGCTCGGATCCTTACGAGAAATCCCGTGAATCATTCGCGGCGGCGACCGGTGCCAAAGTCGCGGCTAGCGTCGCCGAGTTGGCCGCCAGTTGTGAGGTGATTCTCCTTTGCACCAAGCCGCTGGACATCGCGGCCGCTCTGGCAGACGCCGCGCAAATGGCCGCCGGCGCGCCGCGTTTGGTCATTTCTATCGCGGCGGGCGTGACACTTGCCGCGCTCGAGGACGCAGTTTCAGAAAATTTCCGGATCATCCGCGCCATGCCGAACACCCCGGCGCTCGTCGGCCATGGTGCCGCCGGATATTGCCTCGGCACCCGCGCGACTCCGGCAGATGCCGCGACCGCGCAAGCGCTTCTCGGCGCGGTCGGGCTGGCGATCCAAGTTCCCGAGCGGCTGATGGATGCGGTCACCGGGCTTTCCGGCAGCGGCCCCGCTTACATCTATCTGGTCATCGAGGCCCTGGCCGATGGCGGCGTGCGGGCCGGAATCCCGCGGGTGGACGCGCTGCGCCTCGCCGCGCAGACAGTGCTCGGATCTGCTGCGATGGTGCTCGAGACCGGCGAACATCCCGCCGTGCTCAAGGACATGGTGACCTCGCCCGGAGGCACCACCATCGCCGGTCTGGCAACCCTCGAAAGACACGGTGTGCGCTCGGCACTGATCGAGGCGGTCACTGTCGCCGCTGAGCGAGCGGCGGAACTTGGCAAGTGAGCTATTTTGCGCTTTCCCCACCCCTCCGGCCCCCTATGCTCCGCGCCATGACATCCCGGCTCATTGCCTGCGCGCTGCTTTCGGCCTTTCTCCTCTCTTCCTGCGGCTCGGACTCCGACATGCCCATCATGGCCGGGAACACCCAGGCCGCCGCAAGCGAGGGCGAGGCTCTCTATCAAAAAGCAAAGGGTGCCGACGACGCCGGCAACAGCGGCAAGGCGATCAAACTCTACGATCAGACGGCGACGCGTTTTCCCTTCGCGCTCTCTGCCCCGCAGGCCCGTTTCCGCCAGGCCCAGCTGCTGGAGCAACAGGGCGAGGTGGTGAAAGCCTTCAATGTGTATGATCAATTTCTCGTGCGCTTCCAAGGCAGCGGCCTCTACACCACCGCCCTCAATCGCCAGGCTGCGATGGCCCAGGCCGCTGCGGACGGAGATGTGAAATCCAGCATGATGGGGATTAAAACCAAGCTCTCGCTCGAGAAGACCGTGGAGATGCTTGGAAAAGTCCGCGATAACGCGCCCAAGTCCGCCACCGCCGCCAAGGCGCAATACACCATCGGCCAGCTTTACGAGACCAAGAAAAAGTCACGGGAAGCGATCGCCGCCTACCGCCAGCTCGTCCGCGACCAACCCGCAAGCGCCCAAGCTCCCGAGGCGCTGTTCAGGGTCGGTGTGATTCTAACCGCCGAGGCGGACCGCGGTAACCAGAACCAAGCGAACCTCGATCTCGCCCGTGAGGCTTTCAACGACTATCTGATTCAATACCCCGGCGACTCCCGCAACGCCGAGGCCCGCAGGCTGGTGGACAACCTCGGAGGCCGGGATCTCCAGCGCTCTTACGACATCGCCGAGTTCTATCAAAAAACCGGTAAGACCGAGTCCGCCAAGGTTTACTACCGCGACATCATGAGTCGCGCGAAGTCCGGCCCCTACTACGACAAGGCCCGCGCCCGGCTCAAGGAACTCGGTGAATAAGCTCCGCACCATCCCCGGAACCATGAAATTTCTCATCCTGCTAGCTCCCGCGCTGCTGCTGGTCTCCTGCACCAGCTATCACCTTGGTGAGACCAAGCCGCAATCCTTGGCACGGGTGAAAACCATCGCCGTGCCGATGTTTTCGAACTCCACCTTATTTCCCCGCGCCGAGGCGGTCGCCACCTCCGCCGTGGCCGAGGCCATCGTCCAAGACGGCACCTATCGGATCGCCAAATCCGACAAGGCCGACGCGATCCTCCAAGGCGATATCAGAAGTATCACCTACAAAAATCTTCGTGGAAACCGCTTCGACGTCTTCCGGCCGGAGAATCTCGGAAACACTGTGTCGATCGACTGGCAGCTCCGCGACGCGAAGGACCCGACCAAGGTGCTCGCCTCGGGCAAATCGCAGGGCAGCAGCGAGTTTTTCGCAGCGTCCAATCTCCAGACTGCGCGGAACAACGCGCTGCCCGATGCCTTCCAGCGTGCCGGCGTCGCCTTGGTCTCGCGCTTGGCTGACGGCTATTGAGCGCCTGTTCGGAAATTCGGGCAATCTTTGCTTGATTCCATACCGTTTGGTTGGTATGGCTTTTTCATGAAGCCACGCAAGAAGCAGCCAGTGCAAACCCGGCAAGCCATTTTGGACGCGGCGGACGCGGAGTTCTCCCTTCACGGCTATTGCGGCACCGGCATCGGCGGCATCGTGATTCGGGCGGAATTGACCAAAGGCGCGCTGTTCCATCATTTCCCGGACAAGCGGGCACTGGCCGTCGCGTGGGTCGGCGAGCGGCTGGGCGCGGGGATCGAGCAAGATTGGATCGCGCCGTTGGAAGGGGCCGCCTCGCTCGACGCGCTGCGGGACCTTTGTCGGCTGCGCGGCAAAGATCTCCGGGCGGACGACGCGACCTCGGCGCTCGTCGCGGTCGCCGCAGAGACCGCCGCGCGGGACGAGCCGCTGGCCGAGGCTTTGGAAGGGGTTTTTGGCGCGTGGCGCGCTGCCCTCGCTGGGTTTTTCGAGCGCGGCAAGGCGGCGGGTTGGCTCTATCCGGCGATCCATCCCGAGGCCGAGGCGGTGATGTTCGTCTCCGCCTTCTCTGGTTTCACGGTGGCCATGAAAACCTCGCGGAACCCGCAGGCGCGGCAACTTTTCCTCACCGCTTTCGAGGGCTATCTGGAAACGTTGCGCGGCCAGCAAGGTTGAGCGACCGGTTTTCAAGATCTTCCGCTTGAAATGTTTGAGTTTTCGCGGCGTAGTCGAGTTCTCAGCCCATCCTGCCATGCCCGCACTTTCCAAAATTTCCCGTCCCTTGGTCCTTCCGCTCGCCTGCATCCTCGTCATCCTCGCTGGCATGATGACAATCACCCGCGGCGAACCGAAATCCGTCGGGTTGGCGAAGAAAAAAATCGTCTTTGTCGCCGGTAAGCCAAGCCACGGCCCCGGCCAGCACGAGCACCGCGCCGGTTGCATGCTGCTTGCCGACCAGTTGAACAAGAGCGGTCTGCCTATCGACGCGGTGGTCACCACCAACGGTTGGCCGGAGGACAAGTCGGTCTTCGACGGTGCTTCAGCCGTGGTCATTTACTCCGACGGCGGTCCCGGGCACCCGGCCATAAACCAGCTCGCAGATATGAAAAAAATGGCGGATTCCGGCGTCGGCATCGGTTGCATTCATTACGCCGTGGAAATCCCCAAAGGCGAACCCGGCAACGCATTCCTCAACCTCATCGGCGGCTATTTCGAAACCGACTGGTCGGTCAATCCGCACTGGGACGCCTCGTTCAAGCTACCCAAGCACGCCATTACCCGCGGCATCCGGGATTTTAAGATGCGCGACGAGTGGTATTACCACATGCGTTTTCGCGAGAACATGGAAGGCGTGACCCCGATTCTGAGTGATCTGCCGCCCGCAGACACCCTGTCCCGCAAGGACGGTCCGCACGAAGGAAATCCGGCAGTCCGCGCCGCCGTCTTGGAGCGCAAAGAACCCCAGCACATGATGTGGGCTTACGAGCGCCCCGCGACTCTCGGCGGCGGGCGCGCCTTCGGATTCACCGGCGGCCATTTCCACAAGAACTGGCAGCAGGACGACCACCGTCGCGTGGTGCTCAATGCCATCGCTTGGATCGCCAATTTCAAAGTTCCCGAAACCGGCGTGCCCGCCCCGACTCCCACCGACGAGGAAATGGCGGCGAATTTGGACAAGAAATAGTGAGTCTCCCTCACTCGCCGGAGCAGCAGGACCCGCATTCGTGGAAACAATCCACGCACCAGCCTTTGCCGTCGATCACCGTCACGGCCTCCCTCCCGCAGCCCTCGCAAGTCGGCGGCGGGGCGAGGGTGTCTATCGAGATTTCAGCGACGCTCATGAGCACCGCATTTCAGTTCCCTGCCGGCACCAGCCGCACGAGGCGGTCGGGGCTGTTGAGAATCACGTAGATCAAGCCGTCCGGCCCCATGGCGACGTCGCGCACGCGGCCGATGTTTTTGAGGATGATTTCCTGGGAGGCGACTTTCTTGTCCACGATGCGGAGACGGCGGACTTCCTGTTGGGCGAGTGCGCCGACTAGCAAGTCGTTCTTCCATTTCGGGAATTTGTCACCGTTGTAGAAATCCAAACCGCAAACCGCGATGGATGGCAGCCAGTAAGTAACAGGTTGTTCGATACCTTTCTTTTCGGTGAGTGATAGCATCTCCTTTCCGTCGGGTCCGGGGTAGCTCATCGGCATGCCGCTGTAGTTCATGCCGAGAGTGACGACTGGCCAGCCGTAGTTTCTCCCGGGAAGGACGAGGTTCAACTCGTCGCCGCCGCGCGGGCCGTGCTCTGTATTATAAAGCGAGCCGTCGCGGGGATCCATCGCGAGGCCCTGCGGGTTGCGGTGGCCGTAGGACCAGATGCTGGCAATCGCATCCTTGGTTTTCACAAATGGGTTATCCTCCGGCACTCGGCCGTCGTCGTGCAAACGGTGGATTTTCCCGTTAGGTAGCGAAAGATTTTGCACTTCCATCAAGCCACCACGCTCGCCGATGACGAAATAGATATAGCCATTTGCGAACACAAAACGGGTTCCGAAGTGGACGCCGGCGCCCGAGCGGAATTTAGGATCGGGACGGTAGATCCATTGTTGGTCGGTCCATTGGTGGTCTTTGATTTTACCGCGGACGACTGCGGTGATGCAGCGGACGTCTTCTTTTCCATCTGCGTTTTTCTCCCGCGTGCCGTCGGAAAATCCGAGGTAAACCCAGCCGTTTTCCGCGTAATCCGGATGCACCGCCACCTCCATCAGGCCGCCTTGGCCGTGGTCGATGACCGGTGGAATTCCCCGGATGATCTTGGGGTCAAGTTTCCCGTCGGCGGTGATGAAACGGAGCTTGCCGGATTTTTCAGTCACGAGCTTGCGGCCGTCTGGAAGGAAGGCGATCGCCCACGGGTTTTTTAGCCCGTTTTCTACAAGCGTCTCGATGCGGTAATCGTGTAGTTCGGTTTGGGTGACCTGGTCGGGCGAAGGTTTCGGGAAACTCATCCCTTTGGCCAGATTCTCTTTTTCATTTTCGCGGAGGAAAATCACCAGCGAACGAATTTGGTCGGTGGTGAGAACGCCCTCCCACGGAGTCATGCCTAACTGGATATTTCCCTTGGCGATGGATTTGAAAATGTCCGCATCGTTGCTGCCGTGCTTCCACGCGCCATCGACGAGCGAGCCACCTTGGCCACCCTCGAACTTCGCGCCGTGACAGCCCGAGCAGTTTTTGGCGTAAAGTTCCTCTACCTTGATTTTCTGAGCAGAGGCGATGCCAGCGAGGCAAAGCAGCATGGGTAGGAACGTGCGCATCGCGGGAAGAGTCATGAATTCGCGTTGAAACGCAATCCGAGAGTGATTTCTGTCGCGACGTCTCAAAATCCCCACTCCGCACCGACCCACAGCGAGCGTGGCGCAGCGAAGGTGCGAATTCCTTCGCCGCTCAAGCCGGTCTGGATTTCCTCGTCGAAGAGGTTCTCGATCCTGATTTGATAGATCGCGCCCGCCACTTGCCACGACGCGCCGATCCGCACGCTGGTGAAATCCGAAATCACGCGGCTGGCCAGCGCGTCATCGTATTGCGAGGCACCGTATTCGCAGCCCGCGAATAGCGAAATTTGCTCCGTCGCCCGCCACTCGGCGGTGGCGATCAAGCGCAGGTCGGGTGACTGCGGGAAGGGCTTGCCGTCTAGCAGTGGTTGGCCTGGCGACTCGCGGAACTCGGTGTGCGACCACAGGGCGTTGAGTCCGAGAGTCACCGCATCCGCTGTTAGCCACTCGATTTTCCCCTCGATCCCGCTCACCTGCGCCTGCTCCACATTTTGGCGCTGTGAGCCGGTGCCGCCCGGTGGGATGGTCCCGAAAATCTCCCTGATTTGTGCGGGATCAGTCACCGGCACGTTGGCGATGGCGTCGGAAATCCAGTGCTGGAAGACAGCAACGCTCATTTTGAAGGATTCTGCCGGTTTCCAATCGAGCCCGGCCTCGACGCTAAAAAAGCGCTCGGCGTCCAGCTCTGGATTTGCCTCGACGATGTCGTTGCGGACGCGGAACGGGCGGTGCAACTCGTTCAATGTCGGAAGCCGGAAAGCCGTGCCTGCCGAAATTTTTGCCGACAAATCGTCCTGGAGCTGGCGCGTCAGCTCGACTGACGCGGATGGCTCGATGCCGTCCCGGTCGTCTTGCTCATCCGCCCGCAGCGCTGCTCCGGTCGAGAGCGAGGTTTCGTTCCGGTGTCCGTCCGTGAGCTGCCAGCTGTCGAGCCGGACGCTGGCATCGACGCGGGTCCGCTCGTTCGCCTGATAGGCGGCTGCACCGAAAATCCCGGCGAATGCTTGGTCACCGCCTGCTTCTCGCGTTCGAAAAGTGCCGACGGTTTCGTTCGTCTCACCGGATAAAAACCGAGTGTCCGCGCCGCCGCTCAAAGTCCATGCTCCACCGCCGTCCCAGCGCGTGGTGAGTGCCGCGCCGGTGCCGCGTCCGGGCACGTCGAACTGGTCGAGCGCAAGCGTTTCCGCCGTCCGGTTCGCGTTCACCGAGCTGAACACGGACTCAAATTCCCGCCGTTGGTGCCAGCCAATGGCCTGCCACGAGAAGTCCCTGTCAGCGGAGGTGACGCGCAATGCAAGGTCGAGCGCCTCGGTGGAGTTTGCCGTTAGTGGCGTGCCGTTGCCGCGGTCTTCTTGATACCACGAGAGCATCGGCTCCACCGTCAGGGCGGGTGCGGCGAGCCAGGCAAATTTTAAATTTGCCCCTGTCAGCTCCGTGTCCAGCTTGCGATCAATCGGTCCGCGCTGTGAAGAATCGACCGCGTAAAACCCGTCGCTATGCAGGCCGAAGGCTGAAAATGACACTGCCTGCGTGTTTTCCGCGTTGGTCATCTGATGGGACGTCGAGCCGCTGAACGTCCCTTGGCTGCCGCCGCCGAGCTTGAGCAAGTGGCGGTTTTCAAAAGGCGCGTGTCCATTCATCTGGATCACGCCCGCCGGGCTTTGGTTTCCCCACACCGCTGCGCGTGCTGCGGGGACGATGCGGATCGAGTCGAGCGCTGCGGCATCGTAGCGAGCCCAGTAAACCCAGCCGCCGAATGGGTCGTTCTGCGGAATTCCGTCCAACAGAACCAAGGTCCGCGAGGCGGCGGTTGCGCCTGTGTTGCGGAGGCTAACCCCAGCGGATGTCGGATTTCCAAAGATCGATGACTGCCGCCGATAGAGTGAAAACGACGGCTCCCTGGCCAGCAACTCATCGATGGTGCGTGGTGCGGTCTTTCGCAAATCTTCGTGGCTCCACTCCGCCAGCGGGGTGGACGAGTCCTCACCAAGCCGCCGCTCAGCCAAAACCACCATCGGGGTTAACAGTTCGGGCGATTGACCGAAAGCCTGAAGCACCGCGAGGCCGCTGAGCGTTGGTAAAATCCAGGTGTCGAAAATACAAATGTGGCCCATGAATCGACTGGTTTCGGCGTTCAGCATTTACAGTTTTCTGCCGCGAGGCAAGGCCTGTTGATCAACTCCGCTTCGGCCCGAATCGATCTCGCGCACTCGCGAACGCCTTGCTGCCGATCAGCGCACCATCGGTGAACCTAAAGAGGAAAATAGGGACCACTGATTTCACTGATTTCACTGATTTCACTGATTTTTAAGAAGTTTGTACAAAGCTCTTACTCACCCAAAAGGTGACGGCTAATTCGGCCAGTTGATTTTCACAACTCTCTTAAAATCTGTGAAATCAGTGAAATCTGTGGTTAAAAATCTCCCCTTCATTTTCCCATTTAGGGTGAAATACGGAATCCGGCAGCGCAACATCTTCGCGATTCCCAGATCCTTCAAAACTGTTTCGTTGTCTTCGCTCTCCAGCAGTTCCGCCGTGTTCTGGGTCACTGTAGCGGCGGTCTGCGAGCGTCGCTGAATCTCTGCCCGCCCGGGTTTCCGACTGACCGCGAGGCTCATTAAGCGTCATTCCGCCAACCATCGCGCTCATCTCATGGACAAGAACTGCCGGGGGCTGGGGAAAATTGAAAGAAGGCTTTGATTAAAGGCCCGTCCATTCGTCATGGTGTAAGGAGTGACGAGTGACGAAATTGTGACAAGGATTCACTTCTTGAAGTAGGTTAGATAAGCAGAATTTCTTCAGAAATTATGAAAGCTTCCGAAGCGAACTTCGCCACTGATACATTATCTGAACGTTACCAAATTCTTCACTTGCTTGGCTCGGGGGGCAGCGGTGATGCCTATTTGGCATGGGATACGAGCCTCCGCCGACAAATCGTGGTCAAGCGTGTCCGGACGAACTTGGGTGACGAAGATGCGGTGCAGTGGATTCTCGAGGAGGCGGGCAAGATGGCAGCATTGAAACATCCAAACATTGTAGCGGTCCATGACGTCGCGCTGAGTGAGGGAGTGCCTTGCATTGTGATGGAGCATGTGATTGGTCATAATTTGGATGAGTTAGTTTCCGCCTCGGGGCCTCTCCGTTTGGATGTATTTGTCGAGTTAGCGCAGCAGACACTGGATGCGCTTTATACGGCGCATCAAACCGGGATAATTCATCGGGACCTGAAGCCGTCTAACGTGATGATTTCGGATCTTCCGAGTGGGTCAATTCAGTCTAAGTTACTTGATTTTGGTCTCGCAAAGTTCATTGATACTCAGGCTCCCTCACCGCAAACAGTGTCGATTGATGGTTCGATTCATGGAACCACGCATTACATCTCTCCCGAACAATTAAGTCGTGAACCAGTCGGGGTTTACAGCGATTTGTACTCTCTCGGGTGCACGCTTTATTTTGGATTGACAGGTCATCCTCCATTTGGAGGGGCAAACGTTTCTGAGGTAATTACCTCGCATTTGAGTCATCTGGTAGTCACTCCTGCTAAGCTGCGACCCGATCTTCCTTTGGATCTCTGCGTGTGGTTAATGCAAATGATTGAGCGCCACCCCAACGACCGATTTGTCAATGCTCTCGTCGCATTGCAGGCCCTGCGCGAAGCGGCTTTCTCCGCTCGGATTTTATCAAGAACGACGGGTTCAATTCCCGTGACTACGGGTGATGTAGTGTTGCCGATTGTCGGACCGGAGCTGGCGGTGGCCACTCCGGAGTTCAAGGAGGTTCATCGCCGTCGTTGGATGCAGTTTGCACTTGGGCTTGGCCTCGCTGCCGCCTTGGCTTTGGGTGGATTTGTTGGGTCATCCAGTTTTAGAGCGGGTGGAGCAAAAGCTCAATCGGCTCCTGTCGAGCTTGCCTCATTGAACCCGGTTCAAAGCCCTGTTCTGGCAGTTAAAGATTTGGAGCCGCTCCTTAAATCTGTGGCAGTGGTGACACCTGAAGTGCAAGCTGTCCTACCGCCGCCTCCGCCGGTGATTTCTGCTCCTGTGATGCCCGTAGCATCATCTGAGCCAAAAATCATCTTCCGGGTGGCTGGTTCAAACACCATCGGTGCAGAGCTTTTACCTGCATTGATAGAAAAATTTCTAGCAAAAATGGATGCGAAAAATATACGTCGCGAACAGCTACGTGCATATGAAACGGTGATGTCCTTTGATCTAATAGGTTCCTCTGGCCGTCAGGCGGTTTTAATTCAGGCTCACGGTTCTTCGACTGCATTTCAAGCTCTCCAAAAAGATGCCTGTGAGATTGGAATTTCCTCGAGGCCGATCAAGCCAGCCGAGGTTGATGCACTTCGGTTTTTGGGAGACATGCTTTCTCCTTCTTGTGAGCATATCGTCGGACTTGACGGTTTGGCGATGATTGTGAATCGGAGTAATCCTGTCCAATCTTTGAATTTACAGCAAATCGCTCGGATTTTTTCTGGGGAAATTCGTGATTGGTCCGAGGTTGGAGGTGCCCCGGGATCGATTCATCTTTATGCGCGTGATGACCAATCCGGAACTTATGACTCCTTTCGCGCGATGGTTTTGGGCGATCGGGTTTTGCTAAATGATGCCAAGCGCTATGAGGATTCTTCGGCTCTTTCAGATGCTGTATCGAGTGATGCTGCTGGCATTGGCTTCATCGGCTTACCTTATGTTCGGAGCTCAAAAGCCTTGGCGGTGTCTGAAGTAGGCGCACAGGCATTGTTGCCGAATTCCTTTAGTGTGGCGACTGAGGACTATGTGCTTTCACGGCGACTTTTTCTCTACACTTCGATTATACCTAGTCACCCATGGACGACAGCTTTTACGGAATTTGCTCTCTCTGATGAAGGCCAAAAACTGGTTGATGAGTCCGGCTTTATTTCCCAACAAGTGGGGATCGAGACGGTATTAACAAGCGATAAGATGCCAGAGCGTTATCAAGAAATCACAAAAACTGCTGAAGGACGGCTAAGTTTGAGTTTCCGTTTTAGGTCTGGGAAAACTCAGATGGATGCTAAGGCCGCTCGGGATCTGGAGCGGGTGGTGAGGCTTTTGGCTAAGCCTGAGAATCGGCGCAAACAGGTTTGTTTGTTGGGTTTTTCGGATCAGTCGGGAAATCGTTCCTCCAACCTCAAACTCTCGGAGGAGCGAGCCAAAGAGATATCAGCCCAATTGGCCTTGAGAGGGGTGCCTGTCGCTGAGGTTTTAGCAATGGGTTCGGAAATGCCGGTGGCCTCCAATGACACCAAAAGTGGGCAAGAAAAAAACCGACGGGTGGAAATCTGGGTCGGCTCTTTGTAGGCGAATTTGTCCCGAGCCTGACCCTGATCTGTTTGCCTTCTAGGATAAAAGGTCTTTCCCTTAGTCGTCGTTAGGCGACAGGGTTCAGTCTAAGCGAACGCAGGCGCGAGGCCGCGTTCAGCGGGGAGGCTCAAACTCGGCCAGCCGCGAGATCGCGGTCCTGAGCAAGCCGCAGTCCCACTGGCCGGGGGCTGTCGCGGTGGTGCCGAGGTAGCCGTAATTGAGCAAACTGCCACATTGTGCGCACAGCAGTCGCGAGACCGGAGCCAGCGGCCCCATGCCCATGGTCGCTACCGGGAGCCCGTGATCTGCCAGTTGGAAATCTGCCAGCCGCGCGAGATCCGCCGGGGAATCGAGTTTGGCGGCGGCCTTGAAAACCGCCGCTCCGGCAGCCCGCGCCTGGCTTGCGGCAGCTTCCAGGACGCCCGTTTCGGGGAGCTTGCCGAAATCGTGATAAGAGGCGATCCACGGGATTTCCCGCGCAGCGAGCTCCTCCAGGAGGTCGCCCATTTCGGGGATGCTCGCCACCTCGATGTCGATCCACGCCGCCTGATCCAACGCGCTTCGCAGCAAATTCATCCGCACGTCTGGGGCGAGCGCGAGCGCGCCGCCTTCCTCAAGCCGCCGCGCGGTGAATAACAGCGGAATTTCTGCCAAATGGCTCCAACGTGAGGCGTCGATTTCTCCGTCCTCGGCGCTTAACAGATCCAGCCGGATTTCCACGATATCACAGCCTTCCCGGGCCGACGCAACGCAGGTTTCGCGCAGATCCCGCGAGCGACCAAGGCTTCCGACGACTTTCGGGTGCGAGTCGTTCAGCAGAAATTTATCATGCGCCATGGCGGAGTGATGCCCGGCAAAGCGCGACTCGTCAATCGCTTGTGCCTGCCACAAGCCGCAAATGTGTTTACAGTGGCCGATGTTTTATCGGAAATTCGAAATTTTCTCTCGTCAACCCGAAAGGCGAATTCCTAGGTTCTTTCAAACCCAAATCGCATGAACGTTCTTTTCCACAAATCTTTCTCGATCACCGCTTCCGCATTCATCGCCGCGCTCTCGATCGGAAGCGCCTCCGGACAGGCCGCCAAGGCCGTGATCGAAAAGCCCGCGTTCGACGATCTGCCCTCCCCAGAATTTCCAGGAGGTAAAAGCAAGGCTTTCAAGCCCAAGGATTGGCTCGAAATCGAGACCAAACTCAATCTCTCGCTCAGCCCAGAACCTGCCAGCAAGACTTGTGATAAAGTCATCGTGAAGTGGTATGTCGCGGTCAAGAACCCCGAAAAAGTGGGCACTTTTCTTCTGATTACCAAGGACATCGAATACGTGAACGTGCCATTATCGGAAGACGTTTACTGCTCGGTCTATCTCTCGCCGTCCTCGATCAAGCGCCTCACCGGTTTCGACCGTGCCGGCAAGGGGGCCGTCGAATACGTCGGCTTCGAGGTCCTCATCAACGGCGAGAAAGTCGCCCAAGAAACCAGCAAGGGCAAAGTCGGCTGGTGGAGCGCGGCTTCCGACAAGATTTCCCGCACCGAAAAAGTGCCACTTCTGAATAAGGCCGAAACTCCCTTCGCCCCGATGTGGTGGGACCGCTATGCGGAAGTCAGCGCGGAACGTCGCTGACAGGGTTTTCTTCCGTCCTCCTTTCTCCAATCTTTACCGAATCATGGCTGACAATCAGACGACCGTCGCACTCAACATCGGCTCCCAGCGCATCAGCATGGCCGTTTTCGAAGTCTCGAAAAGTGGCGGCTTGGCACTCACCGCTTATGGCTCGGAGACCATCGTCGCGGATCCCGCGCTGGATGCCTCCAAAATCTCCCAGAGCCGGGTCGCCATCGCCGATCTCGCCAAGCGCCTCAAAGTCGGTAAGGTCAAGACCCGCTATGCTATTTCCGGCCAGTCGGTTTTCACCCGCTTCGTCAAGCTCCCGCCGCTGCAAGACGACAACATCGAGCAGTTGGTCACTTTCGAGGCACAGCAGCATGTGCCTTTCCCGTTACAGGAAGTCGTTTGGGATTACGAACTCATCGAAGGCGCGACCGAGAAAGAAGCCGTCATCGTCGCCATCAAAGCCGACGCGCTCGATGAAATCAACGCAGCCGTCAACGACAGCGGCCTCGGCACCTCGGAGGTGGATGTCGCCCCGATGGCGATTTATAACGCTTTCCGCGCCACCTACGGGAACCCCGAAGAGCCGATTCTGCTCATCGATATCGGGGCAAAAACAAGCAATCTTCTCTATATCGAAGGTCGGCGCTTCTTCACTCGCGGCATCGCCATCGGCGGAGCGGCGGTCACGGCAGCCATCGCCAAGGAATACGGCATTCCCTTCATGGAGGCCGAGCACCAGAAAATCACCAACGGTCTCGTCGCCCTCAGCGGCGGCCACACCGAGCAATTGGACGAAGCGGTCGCAGCACTCGCCATGGTCATCCGCAACGCGCTGACCCGGCTTCCTGCGGAAATTGCTCGCACCACCAATTATTACCGCAGCCAACACGGCGGTAGCGCTCCCCGGCGGGTGCTGCTGGCAGGCGGTGGTGCCAATCTTCCTTACACCCTCGAGTTTTTCAATGAGAAGCTCAACCTCCCGGTCGAGTATTTCAACCCGGTCCGGAACCTCACCATCGGCAAGAATGTCGATCCGGCAGACGTCCAAAGAGAAGGTCACCTGATGGGCGAACTCGTCGGCCTCGGCCTCCGTGGCATCGGCAAATCCGCCATCAACATCGATTTGGTGCCTCAAGTCGTCGAGCAATCGAGGGCGGCGGACCGGCGCAAGCCATTCCTCATCGCCGCCGCCGCCGTCTTGCTGGGCGGGATGGCATTGTGGGCCACCTTCGAAAACATCGCCGCCTCCAAAGCCGCAGAAGAGACGAAGACGATGGAGGACTCGCACGAGGCACTTGCCCTTCTCAAAGCGGAGATTGAGCCGCTTTTGAAAAAGGAAGATAGCCTCCGCCAGATTGCGACCGGCTACACCGACGCGGAATCCGCCCACGTGTTTTGGATCGATCTGTTGGCTGAAGTCCGTGGTGCCTTGGCCAGCGATGCCGTTTGGGTGAGCGACTTGGAACCCCTTCAGGGCTACATTCCACCACCGCCAGGAGTGAAAATCGCCAGCGGAAAGTCGGAGAACGCCAAGGATCAGAACGACAAGGACTCGAGTGGCAAATCCATCATAAAATCTGACTTCCTGACCGCCCCCTACGGCAGCTCGTCGCTGGTGGAGCTCAAGATCGAAGCCCCCGTCCAAGGCAAAAAACCGAGGTCCGCCGCCGCCGCCGCCACCACCACGGCGACCGCCAACGCCGTCCGGATCAATGGCTTCTGGCGGGAAAATCCAAAAAGCCAGAACGTCGTTTCTGAGCTTTTAAAAAACCTGCGCGACAAGTCCACCGCCTTCCGTTTCAAGGTCAAGGACGCCAAAGGCGCGGAGATCATTCTCAACGACGATCAAATCCTCAACAACACCGTGGTCGGCAAGGCCGGCGAGTTGGGCCTGCCCTTTGAAATCACTCTGCCTTTGACCCGCGAAGTCGCGATCAAGTAAGATTCGTCAACAATTTGCCATCTGAAATATGAGTTGGATTAAGGATAACAAGTTCATCGCCTCCCTCGGGGGAGGGACCCTCGTGGGAGCCATCCTGCTGTTTTTCGTCGGCTTCCAAGGGGCCGGTCGCTACGCGCAAGCGAAGGAAAAATTCGAAGTCGCCGCCGCTGAGGCCGCTGAGTTTGAAAAACTCGCGCTCTATCCGCAAGCCGCCAACCGCGATGCCAAGCGCAAGGCGCTTGAAGGCTACCGCCAATCGGTGGAATCCTTGCAAACCGCCTTCGCCCCATTCCGGCCCAGCGCAATCACCAACATCACTCCCCAAGAATTCACCACCCGCCTATTGGCCGCCAACACGGAAGTTCGGAAAGCCTTCGAGGATGGCGGGGCCACCGTTCCTGAGGCGTTTTTTGTCGGCTTCGAGGGTTATAAAACCGTCCTGGCTCCCGCCAAAACCACCGGCGTGCTCGACTACCAACTCGCGTCCATCAAGAAGCTCATGCTGGATCTCGCCAAGGCAAAACCCGCCGAGCTGAAGAACCTCCATCGCCCCGCCCTGTCCGAAGAAGAGGGGAAAGACTACGTGCCCACCGCCACCGCAGCCGCGCGCCCGTTCCCTCTGGAAATTACCTTCGTCGGGCCGGAGAAATCGGTGCGCGACTTCCTTTCCTCCATCACCCGGCCGGAGAGCCAATACGTCGTGATCCGCTCGCTACGAATCACCAACGATAAAAAGGATCCGCCGCGCACCACCGACGCCAAGTTTGACAAGCCCGCCGAAGCTAAGGCCGCCACCGCAGACGTCCTTGGCGGAGGATTCGTGCTCCCGGGCGATGAAGCCGCTGCCCCGGCCCCGGTCACCGCTCCGGCGGCAGAAGCTCCCAAAGCCGCTGATTCCAGCCGGATTCTCGCGCAAGTGCTTGGCAACGAGCAAGTCCAAGTGTTTCTCCGGCTCGACGTCCTCCAATTTCTTCCCGCGAAGAATCTTCCTTAACCCTGACAACCGCCCATCTCCCAACCATGTCCTGGTTTGCAAAGAATTACGAAAAAGCCGCACTCGGCGGAACCGTGGCCGCCGCACTCGGCCTCGCCTTCATGGGTTACTCCAAGTTCGCGGGTGTCGAGCAAGACTTCGGTGCCGACCTCAAGGGGCAGGGGAGTAACAACGCCGCAGTCCGCGACGCCGACCTCATTCCCAAGACGCTGGCCTCTCTCAAGCTCGACCGTGCTTGGAATCAAGCGCTCGATGGAGAACGCCAGGTGGACCTCTTCACCGGCATCCCGCTGTTTCTCTCCAGCCTCGCGCCGGAAAAGCCCCTCGACCTCCTGAAAGGCGAGCCCGTCCATCCGCCCATTCCCAACGTCTGGTGGATCGGAAATCGCCTCGACCCCGGATTCGCGGATTCGCCAAGCCGGGATCCGGATCAGGATGGATTCTCCAATCTCGAGGAATTCACCTCCAAGACCGACCCCAACAACCCCGATTCGCTGCCTTCCTTGATCGCGAAGTTGATGTACGTGAAGGACGAAAGCCTCACTTGGGTCCTCCGTCCGGGATACGGTTCGGATGGCAGTTTTCCCTTCAATTATCAGGACACCAAAGGCGGCGTCAACAAGACCGGCGCGGCTGACATGATCGCTCCCGGCGGGCTCTTCTTTCCAAAACCTCCGATGAAGGACCGCTTCAAGCTTCTCAGCTCGGAAGTCCGCAAGGAACTCAACAAGAAGATCAATATCGAGATGGAAGTCACCATCGTGCGGATTGAAGACCAGCGCCCGAACAAAAAGGGCGTCATCTATGAAATCCCATCGCCACTCTCGGAAGATCGCAAGAACGATCACCTGAAATACGACCGCACGGCCGTCTTCTCGCTCGAAGCGCTCGGCCTCAATGGCAAGGAGTTCCGAGTGGAGGAAAATACCAAGTTTGCACTTCCTCCGGACAGCCCCAAAAAGGACTACCTCGCCAAGATCGTCACTCCCGAATCGGTGACCGTCGAATACACCAACCCCGCCGGAGAGATTAAAACCTTCAAGATTGCCAAGGGCGGCCTCCCTTCCGCGGCAGAATAGAATCTCTCAATAAATCGCTTTCCAAACCTCGAAAACATCGCCAGAAAACTCCATCTCACCATGCAAAAAACGCCAATTTCCCGCTCCAGTCACACCGCCCTCGTGTTGATGGCCGTGGCATCTTCCATGCCCGTCACCGTTACGGTTGCCACTGCCGGCGAAGGCAGCTCGGGTCTCAGTGGTCTTGCCCAGCGCGAAATGATTCGCCGCCAAGATGCTGTTGCTCAAGGCGATGCGCTCTTGAATGAAGGCCGCGAGGCTTATGCCAAAGGTGACTATCAGCAGGCGGTTGACAAATACCGGCAAGGGCTTGATAGCCTTCCTGACGCGCCGATGTTGTCGGATCGCCGTAAGAGCTACATCGCGCATTTGAGCGACGCCAGCATCGCCCTCGCCATGCAGCACCGCAAAGTCGGCAAATACCCGGAAGCCCGCACCCTGCTCGAAGGCGTCCTCGCCATGGATCCGGACAATGCTGCCGCCAAGCAGGAACTCGGGTATCTCGACGATCCGATCCGCACCAACCCCGGTCTCACTTACGAGCACACTCAGAACATCGACAAGGTGCGCCGCGGCCTTTACACCGCAGAGGGGAATTACAACCTGGGCAAATATGACGACGCCAAGCGCGAATACAACAGCGTCCTGCGCTTGGACGCCTACAACTCCGCCGCCCGCCGCGGATTGGAGAAAATTGCCTCCGCCAAGTCCGATTACTACCGCGCCGCTTACGACCACACTCGCGCCGAGCTTCTCGGCCAGGTGGACGCCGCTTGGGAACTCT
Source organism: Verrucomicrobiota bacterium (assembly GCA_041179105.1). Lineage (GTDB taxonomy): Bacteria > Verrucomicrobiota > Verrucomicrobiia > Verrucomicrobiales > Akkermansiaceae > Luteolibacter. Next base: position 33,693 of record JBEGUC010000003.1, read on the forward strand.
CCGTCCCCGCAGAAGCGCCTCTCGCGGACCAAACCGCTTTCGGCTCCGAGAGCGTCAGCACGGGAGTCGTTTACATCACCGAAAAGCTCAAGCGCATCATCATTCCGCGGATTGATTTCGAGGACACCACCGTCGAGGAAGCCATTGATTTTCTCCGTCTGCGGGCCGCCGAGCTCGACACCACTGAGCTCGATCCCGCCCGCAAAGGCGTGAACTTCGTCATCCGTCGTCCGCGCGCTGCCGCCGCTGCGGCGGCCCCTGCCGTCGATGCCGGGTTGCCAGCGGGAGGCGGTGACGCGCTCCCACTTGCCGCCGCAGATCCAGGCACGCTCCGGGTTCGCGAACTCCGGATTCGCAACGTGCCGCTCGCTGTGGCGCTCAAGTACATCTGTGACCAAACCAAGCTCCGCACCAAGGTCGATGACTTTGCTGTCACGCTCGTGCCACTCACCGAAGGCGGTGAGGACAACTTCACCCGCACCTTCCGCGTCCCGCCGGACTTCAACACCGCGCTCGACAGCAGCGGTGGCGGAAGCGAAGGCGGCGATGCCGCTGCCGATCCCTTCGCCGAGACCAAGACGGGTGCAGCCACTTTGACGGCGCGCAAGCCAATTCTCGACCTCCTCAAGGCCGCTGGCATCAACTTCGGTGACGGCAGCTCCGCCACCTTGAGCAGCTCCGGTGTCCTCCTCGTCACCAACACTCCCACCGAGCTCGATAAACTCGAGCAACTCGTCCAAACGATCAGCAACACCAAGCCCAAGCAGGTCAAGATCACCACCAAGTTCATCGAAATCTCCCAGGAGAATAACGAGGAGCTCGGCTTCGACTGGATCGTCGGCCCCTTTGGCAATCCTGACGGCAATGTCTTCGGCAGTGGCGGCACCGTCGGTAATGGTGCGCCCCGCACTTCGGGAGACTTCATCAACCCGGTCAACTACACGACCATTCCTGGAATTCCTGTTTCCCCGACGCAGGCAGTTTCAAACATCGTCACCAGCGGATTGCGATCCGGTGACTCTGCGGTGGACCGCAATTCGATCGATGCCATTCTGAACAATCCAAGGCGGACCGCGACGCAGGCCAATGTCGCGCCCGGCATCATGTCGCTCACCGGCCTCTTTTCGGAAGGCCAAGTGCAAATGATGATGCGCGGACTTTCTCAGAAAAAAGGTGCCGACCTGATGACGGCACCTTCGGTGACCGCCAAGTCTGGCCAGAAGGCCACCATCGAGATCATTCGTGAGTTTATCTACCCGACCGAATACGAACCCCCAGAACTTCCACAGTCTGTCGGTGGTGGCAGCACGTTTAGCTCTGGCCTCGGCGGCGGCCTCGGCGGTCTGAGCGGCAGCTCGTCCGGCAGCTTCCCAGTCACTCCCGCCACGCCGACCGCGTTTGAAACCCGCAACACCGGCATCACCTTGGAAATCGAGCCGACCATCGGCGAAAACGACTTCGTTATCGACTTACGCTTCGTGCCCGAAATCGTCGAATTCGAAGGATTTATCAACTACGGCAGCCCAATTCAAACTTCTGGCAGCGATATTTTTGGAAATCCAATCACCACGGTGATCACCGAGAATCGCATTGAAATGCCGGTATTCTCGGTCCGCCGCGTCAATACCTCGCTCACGATTTATGACGGATACACGGTGGCCGTCGGTGGTCTGATGCGTGAAGACGTCCAAAATGTGGAAGACAAGGTGCCGATTCTGGGTGACATTCCGATCATCGGTCGCCTTTTCCAGTCCAAGGGCGAAAACCGCATCAAGAGTAACCTCATCATCTTCGTGACGGCACAAATTATCGACGCGACAGGTCGTCCGCTCCGTGGAGCGGATGCCGGCCAATCGCTGCCGGCTGCTGGCGGTGCCGAACAAATCGGTGACGGCGTGCTTCCGCCGCTGTGAAATTTCCGAGTGCAGATCCCTTGATCGTATAAACCTACTTAAGATGAAACATTACGCCACCCAGTGTGTGAAGGGATTCTTTGCGCCCATGCTCGCTGTAAAGCTGCTCTTGGTTTCGCTTGGATTGACCCTCAATGCCTTTGCTCAGTATCCTGGGCAGCCTGAAAATGCTGATTTGTGGCGCGAATGGATGTCTATCCGGCAGCGGGAGCCGAGCATGATCAGTGGGCCGCGAATGTATCTGATGACGGATCGGGAGATTCTTCAAACCAGCCCGGATAGTGCCTCATTCCAGAATGGCGGCTATCGAATGATTCTGGCGGATGGCAGTGTCCCGGATACCGATGGCGATGTGGATGGCTACACGGATGTGTTTGAGTTTGGGCCTCCGTATAAATCAAATCAAAATAGTCCGTCAAGTATTCCCCGTGATGGCGATGGCAATCCACTTCTGACAGATGCATTTTCTATTCTGATGGCGGATGGGTCGGTTTTGGGGGTTGCGGATAGCACCCTGTTTTCAAGTACCCAAGCGACTCTGGTGAAGAACGGCTCCGGCTCTGCCGTGCGTGTGATCGCCGCACCAGCCTCGGAATTCGTGCGTCCCGTTCCGTTCCGAGATTTCTCCAGTCTGTTTTATTATTATTTTAAAAACCCGGGCCAAACGACGGGGACCTACATTAAATATCCACTTTCACTGTACACGTTGCAGAAGGATTATCCGAATCCTCAGGACTGCAACACTCTCGAAACCACTATAGTTCCCGGGGAATACAAGGTGGAGTTTCCAACCATCTTAAATGCGCCCCTCGGCAAGTCGAATGCATCGGCGTTTCATCGACTGGTTCCCAATGGCTCCCTGACCCGCAGCTTGAAAAAGCCAACTTGGCTGATCCGTTCACTCACCTCCATTGAGAAGGAAAATACTCTTCCCGTCGCCCAAAAATGGGTGAATGGGAAATTGAAATTCGATTCTTATCTGCCATTGACCCTCAACTGGGATAATCTCGTCAACGGTGGCCTTGCAACGGGCAATGACTACATTGAGGTCACGATCGAGGATGAAACCCTCGGCCAAGTCAGCTACACATTCCGGGTGAACGCGGTCACGTCCTCCTTAGATCTCAGTTTGATTGATGCGACGAATCTTGTTTACGGCACCATTGCTCAGCGTATTGCTGGCGCCGATCTTAACTCTGATCCTACAGATCCAGTAAGGCTGGCTCGCCCGCTCCATGAGTCGATCAAGGGCCATATTGTGATGAAATACCTTCGGTATGCCAATCGGCAGGCTTCAGCCGATCTTTCCTCCGTCACCGTCCGCGTTCCGATTGAGATGGCGGTGACTTACAACTCATGGAGAAAGCAGCTTTTCCCCTCGAATTCAACGAATGATTCCATTTCCGGTCCAAATGCGGACCCCGACGGCGACGGTCTGACCAATCAACAGGAATTTAACCAAGCCTCGGACCCCAAGGTGGCGACCATCGTCATCGACACGCCCACCCGGACGGACATCACCTTCAATTCCGCAACATTGGGTGGAACGGTTAAAATTGATCCGTCCTCCGCCAACGTCATTACCGAACGGGGTGTGGTTTATTCGGTGTCATCAACCAATCCCTTCCCGATCATCGGCGGAGCCGGAGTCAACAAGGCGGTGTGGTTAGGAAATAATCCAGCCCCCGACCCCACCCCCGCTCCAGCCCCCGCCCCGTCAGATGATACCGATCAGGACAAACTTTCCGACAAATGGGAGCGATTATTTTTCGATAATCTAGCGCAAGTAGGCACAGGTGATCGTGATGCTGATGGTCTTAGTAATGAGGTTGAAGAGACGATTGGCTCCAATCCGACAAGTGTGGATAATGATGTCGATCAGGACCAACTTTACGACACATGGGAGCGATTCTATTTCGGCAATCTAAGGCAATCAGGTACAGGTGATCTGGATGATGACGGTCATAGTAATGAGGTTGAAGAAACGGCTGGCACCAATCCGAAAGTCATCAATGGCTTCGAGGTCGATGTCACCGGTCTCACGCCGGGCACCACCTACACTTTCAAGGCTTACGTGACTAGCACGGTCGGTACTAAATACACCACGGTAAGCACCTTTACAACGTTGCGGACACCATTAAAGAACCCAACTGTCACAGCTGTCACCTCGAATGCAGCCACTCTAGGCGCGACGGTAACTGGAAGCGGTTTTACGATCTATGAACGCGGTGTGGTTTATTCTGAGTCCTTGACCAATCCCTTCCCGACCGTCGATGGGCCTGGAGTGGACAGGGCGGTCTGGACACAAAAAGCTCCAGCTGCCGATCCTGTCCCGGCGGATGATATTGATACAGACAAGCTTTCCGATATATGGGAAAAGCTGTACTTCGTAGATCTGAACCAATTAGGCACGGGTGATTTTGATGGTGACGGTCAAAGTAATGAAGTTGAAGAGACGAATGGCTCGAATCCCACAAAAAGCGGTGATTTCGTAGTCAGTGTCGCAAGTCTGGCTTCAGGCACTCGGTACTCCTTCAGTGGCTATGTGATTACCGATCTGGGCACCTTCTACACTGAGCCAGTATCGACCTTCACGACTTTCCCCGCATCCTCCGTCACGCCTCCGGTCGTGACCACACCAACCAGTAGCGGAATCAGCAGCGTTTCCGTCACTTTAGGCGGGAATGTGACCAGCGCAGGAAATTCAGCCATCACCGAAAGAGGCGTGGTTTACTCGCCCATCATTGATAATGAGGACCCATTCCTCGGCGACTCGGGAGTGCTCCAAAAAGCCGCACCCGGAACGACGACGGGTGTGTTCACCGTCAGTGTCATCGGACTTTTGCCTAACACTGCGTATGCCTTCAGGGCTTATGCAATCAACGCCGTTGGCACTGCTCACACCCTAGACATGGGGACTTTCACCACTGCGAGCGCGCCGCTCATCACTTCTCCTACGGCGACGAACATCACCTCGTTGTCTGCCACTCTTGGTGGTGACGTGACCGATAGTGGCGGATCTCCGGTGATTCAGTGTGGCGTGGTGTTTTCGCTCACGAGTGTCAACCCCGATCCCCTTATGGGAGGTACAGGTGTCGTGGCATTTGGCGCCACGACCACCGGGACCGGAGTGTTCACCTCCAATGCCACCGGTCTTTCCCCTAGTAAGAATTATTCCTTCAAAGCCTATGCGATCAATGCGATTGGGACGTCATACACGACGGTAGGCACCTTCACCACGGCGCCAGCGGTGCCCACCGTGACGGCGCTGACCCTTGCCAATGTCACCTCAAGTTCAGCTACCTTGGGCGCGAACGTGACGAATGATGGCGCTCCTGCAATCCTTGAGCGGGGCTTCATTTACTCCCAGGCATCGGTCAACGGGAATCCTCTCATCGGCGGCCCGGGCGTGATCAAAGTGATCGTCTCTGGAACGACAGGTGTGATGAATTCCAGTATCTCGGGGCTTCTAGCCGAAACCGGATATGTCTTTAAGGGCTACGCCATCAATGCCGTGGGTGTCGGCTACAGCTCGTCGTTTCCTTTCACCACCCGGCAGATTACCGTTTCGAATCCCACCGCAGCTTCAATCACTGTCAATTCGGCTGTTTTGGGAGGCACTGTGTCAGGCCCTGCAACAGCAAGCCTCATTGAAAGAGGAGTCGTCTATTCCGTGTTTGCCCTCAATCCATCTCCAGTGATCGATGGTGCGGGTGTAAGCCGATTGAAAAATACGGCGATCAACGCCCTTGGTGTATTCACCGTTCCAGTGCCGGGACTCGTGGCTGCGACGAAATACGCTTACAGCGCCTATGTGATTACTACGGCAGGGACGTTTTATAGCTCACCCGCGTCGAACTTCACCACTCTCACGCAGCCTCCTGTGACACTTGCTTCCGTGAACACTCTGACCAGCAGCGTCATCACTGGCACATCAGCGACTTTGGGCGGGAATGTGAGCAGTGACGGCGACTCGCCGATCACTGAAAGAGGCGTGGTTTACTCGGTCACCAGCGCGAACGACAACCCCTTCATCGGAGGTGCCGGAGTGACTAAAAAGACTAGTATAGGAACGACGGGTGTATTCACGGTCAGCGCTACCCCTCTAGTTGCCAATACCACTTATTCATTCCGGGCTTACGCCATCAACAGTCTCGGCACGAGTTACACCTCGACGATTGGAACATTCAACACTTCCACCTCGCCGACGATTGTTTCGCCGACGGTTGCGTCCGTGACAGTCAATTCAGCCGTTTTGGGAGCCAATCTGACCCAGGATGGCAATTCGCCCATCACCGAGAGAGGGGTGGTGTATTCCCTGACGAGTGTGAACGGCACTCCTCAGATCAACGGGACGGGTGTGATGAAGGTTCTCGTTCCTGGCACAATCACGGGAGTATTTTCAACCACCGTCACCGGACTGACTGCGAATAAGGCTTACTCCTTCAGTGGGTATGCCATCAACGCGATCGGCACGAGCTACACGACTGCGATCGGGACATTCACGACTGCCGCGACACCGACCATTGTTTCTCCGACGTCTGCGAACATCACCTCCACGTCCGCCACGCTTGGTGGAAATATCACGTCGGATGGTGGCGCGCCAATCGTCCAGCGCGGAGTGGTATTCTCGCTCAGCTCACTCAACGGCAACCCGATCATTGGAGGCCTCAATGTCACAGCCATCGTCACCCCGACTCCGGCGATCGGTGTATTCACAGTCGATGCGAGCGGCCTCACACCCGGTAAGGCCTATTCTTACAAGGCATACGCGATCAATGGGGGAGTGACATCCTACACCGCATTGAGTGGTTTCACCACCGCAGGAGCTCTGGCGACGATTACGAGTCCCACTCTCTCAAGCGTCACCTCAAATTCGGCCACCTTGGGGGCGAATGTGACCAGTGACGGAGCGGCGACGATCACGCAACGTGGATTCATCTACTCCCAGACATCGATTAACAATGACCCAACCGTTGGCGGCCTAGGCGTGACTGCATTGGTGGTGCCGGGAACGACGGGTATCATGTCAGGCGCGATCACGGGACTGCTCGCCAATACGGGTTATACCTTTAAGGCCTACGCCATTAATAGTGCGGGCACCGCCTATGCAGCTCCGTTTGCCTTCTTCACGACCTTCCCGCCACTCACGGTCTCATCGCCTACCTTTGCCGACGTCACCGTCACGACGGCGACTTTGGGTGGCACCGTGGTCAGCGATGGCGGCACCACCGTCAGTGGACGGGGTGTGGTTTTGACCCTTGACTCGAATATTCCTCCGGTCATCGGCGGGGCAGGGGTGATCAACGTGGTTGGCTCCGGAACCATGGGGCCCTTCACGGTTCCTGTGACGGGACTCAATTCGGGTAGCGACTACTACTTCCGGGCCTATGCGACCAATGCCACAGGCACCAGCTACAGCAGTATTTCCACCTTCACAACTCTGCCGCTGTTGCTTCTGGGTCAGGCTCAAATGCAATGGGCGCCCGTGCCGCAGCCAGCTCAGATGCAGGCGTTTTCACTGCAAGATCCTCAGATGCAACAGGCAGCGGCCATCGAGGCTCCTGCCCAAGCGGTTCCTCAGTTCACCTATCTCAAAGCCAGCTCCGAAACGTCCAATCAAATGACCTGGAACATTGAAATCAGCTCGGATAATAGGGAATGGTTACCGATCAATACCAATGCATGGCTCGTCACCGAGACCACCGACGAGGTCAAGGCTGTCTGGAATTCAACCACCAGCACTCCACCAACTCGCCTGTTCTTCAGGATCAAAGGCCGATTGAACTGAGTGCGACCTGAAGCGCGTATCAAGCTCGGGCCAGTCCTTCCAAGGTCTTTCCCGCGCCTGATATCGCTGGCTTCGCTCGTTCCCATCGAGCATCGGTTTGCATATGCTGCCGCGCATCAGGATTTGTGAAATAGGGAGGAGGGACCTTATTGTCCCTCTCTTCCTCGTTCTCCAGAGAAGAGGCGACAATAAGGTCGCCACTCCTTAGCCCGCAAAACCCAAATCTTCATGCGCGGCAGTATAGCGCGAGTTCGCCTCACGCACCGCAGTCCTCGTCACCGCAGATGCAGCGAGCTGCATCTGGAAATCCGCAAGCGGGGTCTGTAGCGTCGTCTGAAGATTCTGGAGGTTCAGGCATCATTCGAGCAGGGTGGAAGAAGGCGGAGCAAGATCTGCTCGATGCAATCGTGTAGTAGCCCTGAGACGGAGCAAACGCCGAACTTGCCGGCGAGATGGTGGCGCTTTTCCGTCGGGAAATGGTTCTTGACGCATGCGGCCTGGGTTTCTGTTCTCTTGCTTTTCCTTTGCCAATCCAACTCTGCCGCCTTTTACCCAATGTCTCAAAAACCGCCTGAAGAAACCGATTTCATCCACAGCGAGGAATTCCTCCACGGCTTGATTAGAAACCAGCTCAAACTCTCCATCTCGTGTGCTGCGGCGTTTCTGCTGCTGTTATTCGGGATGCCGTTGCTCAACTACTTCGCGCCAGAACTCATGGCGCACCGCGTCGGCGGCTTCACCGTTAGCTGGCTGATGCTGGGCGTGTTGTTCTTTCCCTACGTCTGGATCATCGCCCGCATCTTCATCACCCGCTCGATGGCCTTGGAAGACGCAGAGGTCCGCAACGCGGCCGAGGGGAACAAGCGCTAATCCTGACATTTTTCTGACTCATGAATTTTTCACAAATTGATCCCTGGATTCTCGCCTTCGCCGGCATCACCGTCGTCGTCACGCTGTGGATGGGATTTCGTTCCTCAAAGAGTTCGAAGTCCGCCTCGGACTTTTTCGTCGCCGGTCGCTCGGTCTCCGTCGGCTGGAACGCGTCCGCGATCTCCGGTGAGTATCTCAGCGCCGCGAGCTTCATGGGCATCGCCGGGATGGTGATGTCCTCCGGCTACGACGCGCTGTGGTATCCGGTCTGTTATGCATGCGGCTATCTGTTTCTGCTGTTATTCATCGCCGGGCCGCTGCGGAGATTCGGTGCTTATACGATCCCGGATTTCGCCGAAGGGCGCTTCGACTCGCCCCTATTCCGCCGCATCGCAGTGTGCTTCGTGCTCTTCATCGGCTTCTTCTACACCATGCCGCAGATGAAAGGCGCTGGCACGGCGCTCTCCTACATTCTGCCAGGTCTGCCGTATTGGGTCGGCGTGGTCGTCGTCGGTGCGGTGATCACGTTGAATGTCGCTCTCGGCGGGATGAAGGGCATCACCTTGATTCAAGCGGTCCAGTATTGGATCAAAATGTTCGCTATATCCGCGCCCGTGTTCGTTCTTCTATCCGTCTATGGTGGTTACGGGAAAAATCTCTCGCTGAACCGATCCGCCGCCGAAGCCGCCGCGCGACCCGCCATCGTCCAGCCCGCCGATCCGATCGAAATGCAACGCAAGGCGCTGCCGGAAAAGGCCCCCAAGGACGACGCCTGGCTCGCGCCCTTCGGCCCGCTCACCACCAAGGCCGTGAAGTCCGCCGCCGGCGCGCTCCCGCTCGGAGAACGGGCGGCTTTCATTGCCAAAAACGAGAAACCGTTTTCGCTCATCTATACTTTCTCACTCATCGTCGCGCTCGTCTGCGGCACCGCCGGTCTACCGCACATCCTCGTAAGATTCTATACCAATCCGGACGGCGTCGCCGCCAAAAAAACGACCATGTGGGTGATGATTCTCATCGGCGTGTTCTATGTTTTCCCGCCGATCTTCGGCGTTCTGGGTAGAAACCTGATGCCCGAGCTCTACACCGGACTCGCCGGCGTCAAAGGCACCGACGCGGTGGTCCTCCGCCTTCCCACCTTGATCTCCCAGAAATACGGCGTCCTCGGCTCGATCCTCAGCGGCATCACCTGCGCGGGTGCCTTTGCCGCCTTCATGAGCACCTTTTCGGGCTTGCTGGTTTCCATGACCGGCGCGCTTGCTCACGACGTTTACGGCCGGATGCTCCGCCCTAATTCCACGCCCGCCCAGCGCATGAGGATGTTCAAATGGTGCGCCGTCCTCATCGGCAGCATTTCCGTGATCCTCGGCTGCTTCGTCGAGCCGTTGGAAATCAACTTCATGGTCGGCCAAGCATTCGCCATCGCCGCCGCCAGTTATTTCCCGCTGTTATTCATGAGCGTCTGGTGGCGCGGCATGACCATGAAAGGTGCGGCTGCTGGTATGCTAACCGGCGGACTCTGCGCGCTCTTCGCGGCCACCGCCACGAACGTCAGCAACCTCTCGCTCGACAAGGGCACGATGGGCAAGATTTTCTCCGGTTTTGCTCCGCTCAATGATTTTTGGGCCGCCCATCCGTTGCTGCGCATCCTCTGCGAACAGCCAGCAATCTGGACCGTGCCGCTGGCGATCTTCCTCATGGTCGTCGTCTCCAAAGCCACCCGCGCCAGCGTGCCGAAGGACGTGCGGATGAAGATGCTCGTGCTCCATGCCCCCGAGGCGCTTGGGCTCAAGCAGGAATACATCCAAGAGCACCAAGGCCCAGCGCATTGAAATTCTAATCCATTATAAAGAGTAACTATTCAGGTGTGAAATCGACTGGATGCTCAGCGAAGTGAGCAGGAATGCCTGTGTCACTTTTTCGCTTCGCGAGACGACTCGAACAGGCCAGCTTTCGCGCGTGAATCCGAATCGTTCAGGCGTGCTGGCAGCTCTGGCTGCGTTTTTCCTGTGGGGGATTCTGCCGATTTTCTGGAAGCTGTTGGAGTTCCTGCCGCCGCCCTCAATCGTGGCGCAGCGGACACTGTGGTCGTTGTTACTGGTGCTTTGCGTGCTGTGGTGGCGGGGCGAGGGCATGCTTTTACTATCGGGATTGAGAAGTCGGCGAGTGCTTGGCTGGCACCTACTTTCTGGCTGCCTGCTAGCATCTAACTGGCTTCTCTACGTTTGGGCGACGCTCCATGGCCGGATCATTGAGGCGGCGCTCGGGTATTATCTCAATCCGTTTTTCAACATGTTGTTCGGCGCGCTGTGGTTCGGCGACAAGAACAGCCGCTGGCAGCTCGCGGCCATCGCGCTGGCGCTCGGCGGAGTCGCGCAGCAAGTATCCGCGGTAGGGCATTTCCCGTGGATCGCACTGGTGCTGGCGCTGACATTTTCGCTCTATGCGGTGGTGAGGAAGCAGGCACCGCTCGGCTCGTTAGTCGGACTGGCGGCGGAAACCAGCCTGCTGGCACCATTCGCGTTGGTCTGGTTGCTCTGCGCCAATACAAGCCCGGCTGCGGCATTTGGCGGCTCTTGGGCGCATGCGGGGTTACTCGTCGGGACAGGCTTGGCCACAGCGCTGCCGCTGCTTTTCTTCGGCCACGCCACACGAACGCTGCGCCTGACCACGCTCGGCATCCTGCAATTCCTCGGGCCGACGATCCAGTTTCTCATCGGCTGGAAAATTTACGCCGAGCCAATGACCGGTGCGCGACTGCTGTCCTTCGGGTTGATCTGGCTGGCGGTCGGGATTTACGCGGCGGATGCGCTGAGAAGAAATGGAACAGTGAACTTCGAACGCTAAACATCCACATCGAAGCGAAGAGAGCTTGCCGGGCAGGGCCGGGCGGTTTACCCAACGCGCATGCAAGATGAAGTTCGTGCGCTGTTGATCCTCCAAGACCGTGACCGCCGCCTTCTGGCCTTGGCCAAGGATTTGGCAAAACTCCCCCAAGACGAAGTCCGGGCGAAGGCGAAACTGGCCGGCGACGAAAGCGCCCTGGCGAAAGCCCACCACGCGCTGCTCGACTGCGAGCTGCGCGTGAAAAAAATCGAACTCGACGCCGAGACCCGCCGCACGACGATCAAGCGCCTTAAATTGCAGCAATTTGAAACCCGAAAAAACGAAGAATTCGTGGCACTCGGTCACGAAATCGTGCGGTACGAAAAGGACTTAGACAATTTCGAAACCACCGAACTCGAAGCGATGGACGAAGTGGACCGCCTGCGCGCCGCGCAAAAGGCGGCGGAAGCCGCACTCGTCCACACTCGCAAGCTGGTGGATGAAGACCTAGCTTCCATCGCCACTCGTCACGCACGGATGGAGGCGGACCGCATCGAAATCCTCGCCGAGCGCGAGAAACTGCTAGCCAATGTGCCCGAGGGCGTCATCCCGCTTTATAACAGACTTATGAAAACCAAGGACGGCCTCGCGATCGCACCGCTACGCGATGGCAAGTGTGAAGGTTGCCACATGAAGCTCATCGCCTCCACGGTGATGAAGGTGCAGACCGGCAAGGAAATCGCCCAGTGCGAGGATTGCGGCCGGATTCTTTACGTCGAAGAGTAAGCTCCTTTTCAGTAGTTGACGAACTCCCTGCGAAGTTCTTCGAGGACGACCAGCCAGTTCATCATGGTGATGGGGGGCAATTGCGTCGGGTGTTTAATCGGACTCAGGTTGATGGTAATTTGGCTGGGGTTGAATGCGGTGCCGTTAACGTTTTTCGAGTCTAGCGGACGGACGGCAGTCGTAACTGCATCACTGGCGAGCGAGCCGACTTGGCCGCGGAGATCGACGAACAAGGTATTTTCATCAACTCCGTAGCGCTTCTCTGGCGAGAATAGCGAACAGGGAGGAAAATAACTGCCGGAGGGATTGGCCGCAGTGACGGGCGGCGTGTAGCCGGAGGGCGCGGGGATGGCGACATAGTTGAAATCGTCAGCTATATAGAGCCGCAAGTTAGTAACGAGCGAGAAGCCTTTGGTGAATTGGCTCAAATCCTTACACTCCCTGAGAATCGCGCCGTAATCGCTATGATCCGCATCACCGGGCAAACGGTCATCAAAACGACAGGGAATGACTGGCTTGTATTTGCGGGGGTTGTTAAGCCCGGTCAAAGAATAGTCCACGTTGACGACCAGTGAGTTGTTGACCGCCGGGCCGGCGGCGCCCATCACAGCAAGCAGAGCGGGGATGCGCTCCGGATAAACGGTGATGCATTTTTGTTTGTTGTTGAGTGTTTCGACTTTCCAAGGCCCCTGCGGTCGCCAGTAGCCAGCCCTTGAAGCTGTGACCCCGGACTTGGGGTCGCCAAAGTTGTCGCTGTTGAAGGTGATCGGCCCGGAAAGGCCCTGCCGGAATTTGAAATCACCGCTCACGCCGTAGGCCAAGTCCACCGGAGAGTTGAAGGTATGGCTTTCGTTCTCACCACACACTCTAACGTAGCCCGCAGGTAAGGTCTCGTTTTGGGTGAGCGGGATCGGCAAGGAGATACGGGTGCCGTCGGTCTGAAGGCAGGTGAAACGCAGCATCGTCGGCGTCATGTCTGTGGCACTCACGACATCGGTGATGTCCAGCTGCATCGCGCATTGGAGCGCGCCGATGGAATAGTTGTTCCAGCTCGTGGTGGATAATGTGTCGGATTCTTCGGTTTGGGAAAAACGGTCGAAGAATTCCGCCCCGCGGTTGATCGAGATAAAGGCGGAGCGACCGCTCTCGGAGGCGAGGGACACTGGGAAGAATGTCTCATCCGTCTTCTGATAATCTTCGCGCCCGCCAGGCGCGAATGGTCGGTCTAAATCCTTTTCTGAAAGCGCTTTTGCACCGCCAATCTTCGCATTAGGCGATAAAGTCATACTCCGGCGGCTTGCTAAACTAGCAAGCGGAGTATTGCCCAATACCTCTGACCTACCGGCGAAGACGCCGCCGTCGATTGTGACATTTTGCCAAGCTGAACCAGAAGCGTATTGACCAAGAGACATGAAAGATGAGGCCGAAATCGACAACTGCGAGGGGATTTCATAAATCGAAAGCACGAAGTTTCGTTTGGAGGTGGCGAGCTTTGTGGTGAGGCTGTCATTACCTCCAACGTCCACCGAAAAGGTCCACCAGTTGCGCTTCGCGACAAAATCATCACCAGGCCTTGCGTAGCCAAAGTTGATTTTTGGATATTGGAGTAAATTGAACTTCTGGCGGTTTTCAAATAGAGGGCCTGAGCCGCCGGTGGCGAGCGCGTCATATTTATGATCTGAAATAATCGGATAAATCACATCGCGGCTTGTTGTTGTCACATCCGTCGAAGTCAGCGGCCTGGGATACCCGATAATACTCCGGTTGATGCCCGAAGAAATGTAACCTCGGTCCGGGGGGATCGCAGCAAAGATACTGCCAACGGAGGTCAAGGCGGAGTCTCCCGAGTTTCCTCGCGTGAGGTTGGCGATGCTCAAGGAGGATTCTAAGGTGGTTTGGACTGCGCTGGAAATCGATGTTCCGGCATTGGCAAGGACCAAAGATTCAGTGAAAATCGTTTCCCAGCTCAGCGACTCCCTCGTCCCAGTGAGGTCCGAGTCGGACTGCATCGCACGGATTGCACGATTCGGTGTGATCGCAACGATTGAGCGCAGGATCGTCTCCTCTTTCTCGCTGTAATCGACGCGCAACTGGACTTGAGAAGTGACTGCATGGGCTGCCATCGCGCTGCGGTATGCGTAAATTGTCAGCAGCGAGAGTATAGCTCCTGTAGAGAGAACCATGAGAAAAGATACATAACCGGCTTGCCGTTTGTTGGAAGAAGTGGCTTTCATTGCTGCATGGTTCCAGAGTAAGTAATTTGTTCCCTTTTGGGACCGGTGAGAGTCATCCGAAGAATCCCGTTTTCTATTCCAAACGAGACGTTTGTCGGAGCTTTGCTGATCGCCCACTGGGGATCTCCCAGCACTCCGCTGGTGGGGACGACGTAATAATAAAGTCCGTTCCGACCACCACGATTTTCAAACGACATGATGGTCTTTCGATTCGTGCCATCCACTTGCCGAAAAACTAGCGCGACCACCCTCGGTAACGGTGTCAGCGATGAATCACCCATCCTAGATTTTTTCTCCGAAAACGCATCATCGACGGTATCATAAAGGCCAAAGCGGTCGGCTTTTCCTATCAATCGGCTCACGTTCATACTGATGATCGGAGCCTCGTCGGTGAGAAAATTCTGGCTTTTATAGAGTTTAAGAAACGCAAGCTGTTGGTTAAACAGGGCCATCAGCATGCTACCTGTTGCCAAACCCAGCATCATGGCGATGGATAATTCAATCAGGGTAAATCCTCGGCGCAGGTGTGAATAAGGGGATTTCATTGGGAGCGGAGGACAGTTCGGGATTTCGCGTAGGTTTTGGTACCAATTTTGTAGGTCAGTACGCTTTGGGCTTTCCATACTTTCATAGCGGCTGGATTGGTTTCCAAGGTGCCGGTGCCGCCGTCATCCGGATAGTTCCCCGCGTCAGCCTCACGGAAGCGTGTCAAAGTGCCAGTGATCGGGACACCGCCCGGGAGGCTCCCAATTGGCACGTTCGAAATCGTGCTAGTTTCTGGAAAGACAGGCCAGCAAGGAATATCACTTGGTGTAAGATTGGAATTACCCGTGGCAGCCAGCAAGCTTTCGAAAGGAACTCGCTCGGCCAAGGATCGCTCGTAACTCATGTAAGCGTCCGTCACCGTTTGGCGGAGCATCCATTGGCGCGGTGCGAGGATGTTAAGCGAGAGCTTGAGCAGGACGAGTCCCAGCACGGTGAGGATGGAAAGCGAGATCATCGCCTCTATCAAAACAAAGCCGCCGCGGAGTGATCGCGGCTTGCAGAGCGGGCGAAATATCCTGAAACTCGCGCCATGGGCAGGCATTTCCGCAGTTGGATATTTGGCAGCATTCTCTTGCTGGCCGCCGGACAAGCGCTGGCGCAAGCCTTGCTGGAGCCTCCTTACGGCCTGCGCTGGGGCGACTCTCCGGAAAAATTGATTGCTTGGGCATCCCGACATTTCTTGAGTGTTACAATTTCTTTGCCCGGAGATCAACCCGCAATACGCATCGTCAGAATTGAGCCGAAAAAGGGCTTCTTGCCGGAAACCCAAGCGGGCGCGGTGGAGGGGCGCTTCCTCACCGGCAAGCTTTACGAGCTGACCGTCCACTACTTCGATCCTGATGCCTCTGCCGACCTCATGCAGACTCGCTTCGATGCCTTGCGCAAGCAAATCGCCTTGGAGCACGGCGCGTTGCTGACCAACCAACAGCAAAGGAAGGTGGCGGACCAGTTCGTGACTCGGACTCAATCGTTTCATCGGGAGCCGGTGAAGGGCTTGTTCCTCCTGTTGGCTTTCACCGAGCTGGAGGATTTATTGCGGAAATCTAAGGAGGCGAGGTTTTCCCTGATCTATCGAAATGATAATTTCAGAAACGAGTTGCTGAATGCGCTGAAGGCACCGTAACTCACTCGATAGTGGTCACGGTACTATTTACATTGATCGTTTTGTCCAAATCGAAACTTAGAACAGCGGGGCTTCCCGATGGAGTTTGTAAACGCTCAGGACCGAAAGGAGTGACTGTATTGAGTTCTATCGTCCAACGGCCGTCGCTGGTAAAAACGCTGCCGTAATCGGTAATCGATAACGATTTTTCAGTAGTTGAGGGATCAACAATGAACTGTGATGCCGCAATTTTTGTTCCTTCGGTGCCCAGCACTGGATCTCCTTTGTAAACTTGAGCATAGATGGCTGATTTTGGATACAAGTCATTGAATGTCAATGTTAATGGTGGTAGATTGGACTTAATCACGTCGTTATTCGAAATTCCAGAAATGGTCGCATCGGCGATTGGCAAAATCTCAATATATTGCGAAGCGAGTTGCATCTCCGGGGCCTGATAGTCAGCGAGCGAAAACACCGAAAATCTCTCTTCCCCCTTAACTTTTGAGCGGTCCGCGCCGGGAACTGAAGTATAGGCAAAAGTAAGTTTTTGTTGCCCGTTGCTACTGATAGCAGATTGGCTGATCAATATCGCTTGAGTCCGATCGATTCCGATTGCGCTACCTCCAACACCGTAGGATTGCGCATGGTGAAGCAACTTCACGCTTTTAGAAGCCGCAGGATCTGTTAATCCAGTTCTCAATCCACTGATTGTGACGTCAACATAAAAAGGGATATCTACCCGAGTCCTCGGAATTACACCAGTCATATCTTCTGAACGGATGGAAATCGTCGCAACCGGAACATAGGTACCAACGTAACTCGTATCGAGCAGATAAGATGTAAGACCGGATAGTGAGGATGATTTGATGGTATGTAGGTCTAAGCGAGCCCCACCTTCTTGGATCGCAAGGTTTGAAAACTGGCTGCCGTTTGGAGGCACCTCAGATGAGGCGTCCCAGGAAAGGCCGGAAGGCATCTGGTACTGTCGAATGTAGTTGCTGTAGCTAATAGTTTCGAGCGCGGAACCAAGTTCGGACGAGAGAGATGAGAAGAGAAGGCTATATACGAGTGTTTTCATAATTTTGGATTTTGGGTGGTTTTCTCAGGAGAAACTTTAAGCGGAAGAACGGAAATCGGCCCTGATTGATAAGTGGCCACGATTAGATTTCCAGATTTGACCATTTGTTGTTGAGTTCCTTCGGGAATCGGACTGTTTCCTTCAGCCTGAATCCGTGAAACTTCCACAGTGGTAATCCAGCCTCGGTTGAGCGCGTAAAAATTTGCCCAGCTCATCAATTTTGCTCCTTTTTGATATTTGAATCGATCTTCTAAATTTTTGGGGATTTGCAGAATTGCCCTTTTGGGCACTAAAGTCACAGCACCATTGAAGCAAATCACATCAGACTCGCTGATCAAGTCTTTGGGCTGATTGACAAGCGAAGGATCTGGACCTTTTGCCAGAGATAGCTTACGCATCAGATTTTCCAACGAGGCTTGGCGAGATTTTATTGCAAGTTCCTCCCTCGTGATGGTATCACGCATAGGGCGATTATCTTTCGATTCTGCCCATAAGTGTATGGTGCTGATGGAGGTGACGAAAGAAATCAAAATGAAAGATTTCATGGCTAAAAAGTATTTATTTACTTGATTTCGTCATCAATTCCAGCGGAAGGATCAACCATGCCATTGGGGCCGCCATGGCCATTGCCTGGGTTCGATGAATCTACGCCATCCAAGTTATTTCCATGGCCATTGTTAGGGTGTCTTGTAGAAAAAGTTACAAGAAGGACCATATCTTGATAGTCGAAACATGAAAAATCTCGGTTCGTTTGACCCAACTCCATCAAAACGATCGCACTCAGGGCACCGATCTTAATTTTGCCGGTAGAATCTATGTAAGGTCTCAAGTGGCTTGCCAGATTCGATGTTTGGTAAAGCGGTAAGCTGGTGGGGATTGTGTCTCCATTAACCAATGTTACGACTTGGAAATTCGTGCTTTTGGTAGTAAATAATGAACTCCAAGTTCCATCTTTTTTCACATAACGTCCAGAAAAATTAAGATAGGCTCCAACACCTAATTTTTTGATGTAAAGCGAATAAGCCGAATTAACGTCAGCTTGGACGCCGTAAAAAAGCTGTGAATAACTGGCGCCATTGACACTCATTCGCGCATCCACTTTGAGAGGTGTGGTCCCTTGGGAGGCATCGCATGCAGTGATTCCAGTTCCGATGGGTTGGACGGATACATAGGTATTTTTTTTGGTAATGGTGATCGTGCCCGGAGGCGTGATCGTCGCCAAGTCACTCACCACACTCGGATAAAGAATATTCCAAGTGAGAGTGGGTTTTGTGCCGGTTTGAACGATCGTCGGAAAAGCACTCAACGTTCCTATTGGAGCGGGTGGTATCATTGCGGGGGCCGCAAGGGCAGGTGCTGGTACAAGAGTACCCACAATCATTGATATTGTAGAGACTGCCGAGAAGGTAGCGAGTTGTTTAGTTTTCATAGCGGTTTTTGGTTTTGGGTTTAAGGAAATTTTTTAAAAATCGTTCGTTCTGAGCGCATGCTATTTAAATGATTTTACACAATAAAAATTTAAATCATGATATTGATTGTTATTAGCTTGAGGCTAATAATTGTTAGCAATTCATTTAAAATGATGTAATTAAAATTGAAACGGCACGTGATATTTTCTGATTTCAGGATTAGATCGAACTCAATGATTTGTTATAATAGTTATTTTGAGCGGTCCACGAATACAGGCTTGCGAGACCAGTTTTTCCAAGGACCGTTCGGCACTTCTTGATCGTCTGCGAAGCGCCACTCGACGGTGGCTCCGCTGCGGAGTTTCAGGAAGTCTCGGACGGCGGGGCTCAGATCGATGCCCGCCGCGTGATTGCGGTTCGTTCGGGCCGACTCCTTGCCGAAAACGTATTGCCAGTGATCAACCTCGAACGGACCGACATCCTCCCACTGTGCGAAGCAAACTTTTCCCTCGTGGTGAATGGCAACCCAGCGGCCTTTGCAAACTGAAATCCCGTCGCCACGGTAGCTTTCCCAGAACCAAGGAATCACTTGGGACGCCTCGGGCCGATGCACACCACCTTTGTCCACATCATTGTAAGGAAGGGCGACGTAAAACGGATTGAGCGCTGGGATGAACCCCGCAGGAAGATAGCCTTCGCGGCGGTCTGGCTGGTCATATCCGCCGAAATTCGCCTGCCAGTTCTGATCCCACGCACTCATTGTGTTGGGAGTTGGGTTGTTCTCCGTTGGCAGCTCGCCAACCCAGAAGACGGTGGCAACCACATTGCGCTTCCACGAGGACGCGGTCCGGAAATGATCCTGCGACTGCTCCGCCACCACACGCGCCGCTGCCGGCACGCCAAACGGATCGCTCAACAAAGGCAGAACCACGCGGCGGTTTTCGAGAAAGCCTTCATGGACATTCGACAAGCGGTCCGACAAGCTTGCCCCGGCGGACCCAATCAGGCTAGCGCTGGCAATTCCGGCTGTGGTCCACAGGTTTTTCATCTCTTCTGAAGGATAAACTAAAGCTCTTGATGATTTGAAACTGCCTACACCATAAAAATTTTATGAACCTTGACAAGGAAAAGCTTTGCCGATTTTTGAACGATTGACAAACTAAGCGAAATGTAGTGCCAGAGCCGACCTCCAAATGATGTGAATTATTTAATATCAGATCCTTAATATCTTGAGTGTTAAAGATAGTCTGAAGGGGCGACCCAGTCCGTCCGCCGCCACCCGATGGCCCGCCCTTTCAGGACTCAATGGAAACGGAATCCAAAACCCAGGGCGATGCCCTGGGCTGGTATGGGTCGCGCCGTTGGTGCTGAAGACTCGGAGCGCGTCCATCGCCAGCCACACCTTGCCAACTCAAATCGCCGGAGATAACTATTCAGGTGTGAAATCGACTGGGTGGCCAGCGAAGGCGGATTTGACCTGATTCCATCAGGTTCATGCAGGCCGTTTGCGTTCGGTGTTTTTGGGTCGCTGGGATTTGCTATCAACATTCTCAGCCCCGCTTTGACAAGCCACGGGCCGGAGGCTATCCCAAGCGCATGCGATCGCTGATCAAGCACATTCTCAAACGCACCGAACCCGCCGACGAATTACACGTCGCCGGCTGGGTGCGCACCCGCCGGGATTCCAAGGCGTTTTCCTTCCTCGAACTCAACGACGGCACCTGCCTCGGAAATCTCCAGATCGTCGCAGACGCCGGTATTCCCGGATACGATGCGATTTCGAAAATGAACACCGGCGCGTCCGTCGAAGTTCGCGGGAAATTGATCCCGTCCCCCGCCGCCGGGCAGCTTTGGGAAATGCAGGCGACCTCGCTGAAATTGCTGGGCGAAGTCCCGGAAGATTATCCGCTTCAGAAAAAAGGCCACGGCCCGGAATTCCTCCGCTCCATCGCCCATCTCCGCCCGCGCACCAATCTCTATGGCGCGGTCTTCCGCATGCGCAGCCGGATGGCCTACGCCGTGCATCAATTTTTCCAAGAGCGCGATTTCATCTACGTCCACACGCCCATCATCACTGCCAGCGATTGCGAGGGAGCCGGTGAAATGTTTCGAGTCACGACGCTGCCAGACGACAAAATCGGGAAAGCCGAGGAAGACTTCTTCGGTAAGCGCGCCTACCTAACCGTCAGCGGCCAGCTTGAAGGCGAAACCTTCGCCTGCGCGCTGTCCAACATTTACACCTTCGGCCCGACCTTCCGCGCGGAAAATTCCAACACCTCGCGGCACGCCGCTGAGTTTTGGATGATCGAGCCGGAAGTGGCGTTCTGTGATTTGGAAGGCGACATGGATCTGGCAGAAGCACTGGTGAAATACCTCGTCAAGGAAGCCCTAGAAAACAGCGAGGGCGACCTCGCGATTTTCGAAAAGTTCGTGGACAAGGGACTGCGCGAGCGGCTCGAATTCGTCGCCAGTCGGCCGTTCGAACGCATCACCTACACCGAGGCGGTCGAGCTGTTGCTAGACAGCGGCAAGACCTTCGAATACCCGGTCGGATACGGCCTCAACCTCCAGTCCGAGCACGAGCGCTGGCTCACGGAAGAGCATTTCAAAGCCCCCGTCACGGTCTTCAACTATCCGAAGGAAATCAAACCGTTCTACATGCGCCTCAACGACGACGGCAAGACGGTCACCGCCATGGACGTGCTGGTTCCTGGCATCGGCGAGATCATCGGCGGCAGCCAGCGCGAGGAACGGCTGGACGTCCTGTTGGAAAATTTCGCCAAGCACGGCCTCGATCCGGAAGCTTATGACTGGTATATCGACCTCCGCAAATACGGCAGCGTCCCGCACGCCGGCTTCGGCCTCGGCTTCGAGCGCATGCTCATGTTCGTCACCGGCATGGCGAACATCCGCGACGTGATCCCGTTCGCCCGGACTCCCGGACACTGTGAATTTTAACAGAACATGATTCTCATCGAACAAAAGCCGCTCATCTCTCGCTACCGCCTCAAGGCGCGTGGCTTTCTGAATTCCATTTCCAACAGAAGCAGCTTCGAAGGCGCGCTGATTCAGATCGACGGCGGCTACGGCTGCATTCATCCGTGGCCCGAGCTGGGAGATCCCACGCTGGAAAAATGCCTCGTCGATCTGGCCGGAGCCCGCCGCTGGCCCATCGTCCGCCGCGCGATCCGCTGCGCGGAATACGACCGCGAGGCACGCGCGTTTGAGAACTCGTTGTTCGAGGAAATGGAAGTGCCCGTGAGCCACGCCACGCTCGCCAAGGCGGACGCTGCGGAAGTGGCGCGCGCCGTGGAGGCGGGATTCACCACGGTGAAACTCAAGGCCGGCCGCGATCTATCCGCAGAGATGAAATTCCTCGAAGCGATGGCGCTCGAATTTCCGGCGCTCCAGTGGCGGCTAGATTTCAACGAAGCGCTGAGCTCCGAACAAGCCGCCGAATTCCTGCTAGCGCTCAGCGAGAAAACCCGCGGCACCATCGATTTTGTGGAAGACCCCTGCCCGTTTTCCGAAGCCTCTTGGGCCGAGCTGCGCCGCAAGACCCGCGTCAAACTCGCGGTGGACCGCGAGGCCACGCCTCTGTCCGCTGCCGCGCAGATCATGGTGATCAAGCCGGCGGTGGACGAGCCGTTTCTGCTAGGCGAGGCCGCCATCGCCCACAGCCAGCGCGTGGTGATGACCAGCTACATGGACCACCCGGTCGGGCAGGCCTTCGCCGCATGGGAAGCCGCTCGGCTCGAGCTGCAATTCCCTGGCTTGGTCGGCATGTGCGGATTGCAAACGCACCATCTTTTCGAACCGAATGAATTCGCCGAAGCGCTCGGCCCATGGTCGCCTGCATTCAAGGTGCCCGACGGCCTCGGCTTGGGCTTCGACGATCTTCTCGCCGCCCAGCCATGGACGCGTCTTTACTAACCAGTGCCGCCTTCTGGGACGACCCGACACCCGCGTTGCCCGGAATCCCCGAGCTCGCCGGGCACGTGCTTTTCGAAACATCTGGCAGCACCGGCGATCCGAAGTGGGTCGCGATTTCGAAACAAGCCTTGCTCGTTTCCGCCGCGGCGGTGAACCGGCATTTGGGCGTCACCGAAAAATCCTGTTGGGGACTCGCCTTGCCGCTGCACCACGTCGGCGGCTTCGGCGTGGCCGCCCGCGCGTATGAGGCAGGCTGCGGATTCCAGAACTTCGGTCGGTCGTGGGAGGCCGCCGCGTTTCGCGAGTGGCTTGCACTCCACCCAATCACCCACACCTCGCTGGTGCCCACGCAGGTTCACGATCTCGTCAAAGCTGAACTAACCGTCCCCGCATCACTCGTTGCAATCGTCGTAGGCGGCGGGCATCTCGATGCTTCCACCGGACAAGCCGCCCGCGACCTCGGCTGGCCGGTGCTCGCGAGCTACGGGATGACCGAAGCCGCATCGCAAATCGCCACCCAGGAACCCGGCCAATTGAAAGCGATCTATCAACCCGCGCCGATTCCTTTACTTCCTATTTGGGATGCTAGGGTTTCCTCCGAAAGTATCCTCTCCATTGCCGGGGCCGCGCTATTTTCAGGCTACGTTTCCGGTGGGAAATTCACTCCGCGCAAAACTGATTGGCACACGACCTCGGACCGGGTGATTCTTGAAAATAAGACGATCACCCCGCTTGGTCGGGCGGATACGCTCGTCAAAATCCTCGGTGAACTCGTCGATCCGGAGGCCGTCGAGCGCGAGCTCGTTACGATTTCCGAAGGGCGGCTCACCCGCGACACTTTCGCCATCATCGCCATCCCGGACGAGCGGGTCGGCAGCTTACTTGTCCCAGTCTTTGAATCCTCCGTGAACTCCGAAGTCACGGAAGCCGCTCTATCAATTTACCAAAACCAAGCGCCCGGTTTCCGGAGATTGGGGCCTTTAGCGGTTGTAAAGAAACTGCCTCGCAGCGAACTCGGCAAGCTGCGACGGAACGAGCTGGTGGCTATTTATCTAAATCAAATCGCTCGCTGATCACAGCGCGCCCCGCTCGGCACGCTTGAGGAGAAGTTCATAGCGTTTTTCCAGCATCGCGGCGCGTTGCTCGTCACCCGTAGCGCGGTAGTAGCTGCAGATCATTTGTTGAATCGAGGCTTCCGTCTTGGCACGGAACCAATCCTTAGTCCCGGTTTCTACAACACGCTTGAACGCTAACTCGATATCGCGGACGGCTTTTTTGGCGAGTTCGGGATCCTCTTTGAGGTAACCAAAGTAATCTTCAGCCATCATTTTGAATCCCGTGATGCTGCCGCCGTATTTTCGCAGGGCACTATCATAGAGCTTGCTGATCTCGTTCTTCGCCTGCGGACCGCCACGTTTGAAGATTAGGTCGGCCTCGCGCTTGAGCGACTCTGCGATGAGATCTTTTTGTTCGCCGGAATTCCTCTCGATCCTGCGGCGTTCACGTCCGAGTGTCCCTGAAGCATCGCCCTCATCGCCATAGGGGAAGATATATTCGCTCTCCGCGTTTGCTGCCAGCGCGGCCATCCGTGGGTTATTCTTGAACTCCTGGCGCATCGCTTTGGCAAATGACTTCCATTCCTCTAGATTGCTAGGTTTTTCCGGATCGCCGGTGAGTTTCATTTGCTTCTGAAGCAACGCATACAAAGCCGCCCAAGTCTCGGTGAACGAGGGGCCGAGTTGATTCGCAAGCCGCACGGTCCCGGCGTGATGCGCGTCCTTGCCGGTGGTCTGAAAGTAGTCAGCTAACCACAGATGGCGCATTACCGATAGAGTCTTCACCGGACTCTGTTGGGCGCGGTCGCTCCAATGCTGGATCTCTTGCTCCGTGATGGAAGCACCGGTCTGCGGGTGATCGGCCATCCCCTTGGAGACTCCGCCGACTCGACCGACGCCGGTGCTCCACTCCTTCGCATCAACTTTAATCCCCACCCAAGCGTGGCCACCGAGATCGGTTTCCCCAGTTAAAATCATGGCAGGAATCCCTTGGGCGCGCGCTGTATTGGCGCAGAAATAAGATTGGTCACCGCAGATGCCGCCTTCCTTGAGAATCTCTGAAAATGAATATTCCTTGTAAGGATTGAGACCTTTAACGGCGCGTTCCATGAGGTATTCAATCATGCCATAAGCACTCCCCCAGTTTTTGCGGCTAATATGCATTTTGTCCAGCGACCAGTCCAGCTCGGAGGTGGAAACCGGCGCGCAAACGACCCAGACTAAGTCACGCGCGGAACTGTGATGCACTGGCGCGGCCAACTGGCCTTTCTCGTTCTTCTCGATGAACCACATGTAGCGTGGCAAGGGCTCTACGGCGACTTGCCCGGAGTAGGGCCCGGCGACAGGATTGGAAATCGCAATCTCCCGGTCGAACACCACGGCGCAGGCCAGCGCGAGTGGAAAATATTTTTCCATCATCCCGGTGGTGTTAGACCAGGCGTCGATGAGGAATTTCAAGACCTTGGCACCGTCATCCTCGGGTTTGATGGTCAGCAGGAATTCCTCCATCGCCTGGGTGTTATAACAAAGCCAGGTGAGCATCTCGCCGGAGTAGGTGTCGGTGACGTGCTCTGTGATTTCCTTCTCTGAGAGGCGGCCAAGCAGTTGCCAGCGCAGTAAGGCTTGGTAGAAAACCGGTTCTTTCCAGACCGCGTCGAACCGATTCAATTCTTGGTCCTTCGCCAGCAACCCCATCCCGGGATCGATGGACTTCGCGAGCAGTCTGCGGTAGGCATCCCATGCCTTGCCCTCGATGGCCCGCCTGAAGAGATCCTTGTCGCGTAGGAGCGCGTTTTCCCGCCGGGAATCCAGACCGGTGAGAACGAGGCAAGGCTCCTTTTCCAGTTGCTCGGCCACGGTTGCATCTGAGACGACGGCTTCTTGGGGCGCGGAAGGCGTGATCTGCGCTGGAATGATCGCTTCGGGCAGCACTTTCGCGGTTTCAGGAATCACCTGTTCTCCCACTTGCGGCGGAGTTGTCGTTTCAACTTTGTTAGCGAGTTTCGGTGTCGTTTCTTCAGGCACCGCAGCAGCCGGTGCTTGTGGCGCTTGGCGCGATACTACCAAGGCCACGAAAACCGCGCCGATGATAACCACGCCGATGACTATCGATCGCCAATGGCTCGGCTTTTTCTTCCTGCGCTGCGACTGGATCGTCCTCGATTGACTGCGAACCACCGGAATCGGGGTCGGGCGTTTGGCCGGAACGGACGGTTTCTCAACCGAATGAAAATCTCGCTTCATGATAAGATCGGATAATGATGTTGCCGCCGTAGTTTGACGTCTTGCCCGTGATAAATAGGGCCGAGTTAGCCATTATGCAATTCCGTTTACGCCAGGGATCGTTGGTTATTTCATCCAGTGGAAATTCTCAAATTGAGGGTTGTCATCCCACAGCGCATGAGGATAGTAAGCGTATCTTGATTAAAGCGATCAAAGTTTCGATGCCACGATTTGGCACTGCGGATGCTGGTGACGGGCCAGGATCTCCCTCCCTGCCACCCGTCAAAACATCCCGCAAAGTCACCCACAACGATGATTCATCGCACCGAGGAAGGTCAGTCCGCATTGTTTGAAGAAATTCCAGAAAACGGAGGCGGCACCCGAAAGAAACGAGCGGGCGGCACTTCTTCCATTGCCAGCGATTTCGGCCTCACGGCGCCCTCGCAGGTGGTGAAAAACTACGTGCTCGACACCAATGTCCTCCTCCACGACCCGGCGTCCCTTGAACGCTTCAAGGAAAACCACCTTTGCATCCTCGTCGATGTGCTGGCCGAGCTCGACAAATTCAAGTCCGAGCAAACCGAGCGGGGCGCCAACGCTCGCCGCGTTCACCGCCGCCTAACCGACATGTTTTCATCTTCGGAGCAAGTCACCCACGGCGTGACCACCGAAGGCGGCGGCACTGTGCGGCTCGTCATTTACGATCCAGCAAGCTGCCCGAAAAGCTCGGACCAGCTCAACCGCTTCCACCGGATTTTCCCCGACCGCGAGCGCGTCGATCACCGGATTCTAGCTGCCTGTCTGCTGCTCATGCAGTATAATAAGGCTCCCGTCGTCCTCGTCACCAAGGACATCAACATGCAGCTCAAGGCCCGCGCCGTCGGGATCGAATGCCAAGACTATCTCAACGACAAAGTTGATGCCCGCGAGGTTTCAAACTACGAGGTGCGTTGTGTCGAAGTCGATCCGAGCGAACTCCACCGCTTTGCCAGCACGGGTGATCTCCCGATCTCGGAAGACCGCATCCAAGGCGTGGCGGTGAACGAGTATGTTTTGTTAGGCGCAGGTGAGAAGCAAACGATCCCCGCCCGGCTCTCCGCAGATGGACGCTTCGTTCGACTCAATATCCCAGAGGTTTTAAAAATCCCCGACGGCCAGTCGCTCAAGCCGCTCAACCTCGGCCAGCGCTGCCTCATCGACGCGCTTCTCAATCCGGACATCTCCCTTGTCACCTGTTACGGTCACGCCGGCACCGGCAAGACTCTGGTCGCCGTCGCCGCCGGTCTGCACGAGATGTTTAACCGCAAATACAACGGCATCACCGTGAGTCGGCCCGTCGTTTCGATGGGCGATCAACTGGGTTTCCTGCCCGGCTCGCTCGACGAGAAAATGCGTCCCTGGCTCCAGCCGATCCATGACGCGCTCGACCTCCTGATGCGGCCCACCACGCCGCTAGGCCCGCGCCGTAAGCAACAGAATCCGACAAGTTCCGCGCCAGCGACTATCAAAAAGCCTTACGAAATTCTCATGGAACAAGGTATTCTGGAAATCGAAGCGCTCTGTTATATCCGCGGCCGTTCGATTCCTAACCGCTTCTTCATCCTCGACGAGGCCCAACAGCTCACGCCGCAGGAAGCCAAGACCATCGTCACCCGCATGTCGCGCGACTCCAAGCTCGTGCTCGTCGGAGATCCCGCGCAGATCGACAATCCTTACGTGGACAGCCGGAGCAACGGACTCGTTTATACGCGGAACCGCCTCAAGGGCCAGCCCTTCGTCGCTCACGTCGCGCTGAACCGCGGCGAGCGCTCCGAGCTGGCGGAGGCCGGCGCGCAGTTGATGTGACCGGCGCGACTAAACGCCGCGAGAGGCGATGGCGGCGAACTTGTCGTCGATGAACTTGAGGACGAGTTCCTCGACTTCGTCGTTCTTCAAGCGCTCGACGACATCCACGGAGAATCCGCGGGCGATGAGTTGGCGAGCGTTCACGGGATCGATGCCGCGGGCGCGGAGGTAGAAGATTTCCTCGTCGCTGATCTGAGAAGAAGTGCTGCCGTGCGAGCACTTCACTTGGTCGGCGTTGATTTCGAGGCCGGGCATCGAGTTGGCCTCGCAGGTGTCGCTCATGAGGAGATTGCGGCAGGTCTGATAGGCGTCGGTGTGGTGCGCGTTTTCATCCACGAAGATGAGCCCGGAGAAAATCGTGCGGGAGTTGTCATACAGCGAGTTTTTGTAGAGCAAGTCCGAGTAGGCGCCTTCGGATACGTGATGCTGGAAGGTGCGCTGGTCGTATTCTTGCTCGTAGGCGGGAATGGAAACCGAGAGCATGTCCGAGCGCGAGGCCGGGCCTTCGAGGCGTGAAAGCGTCTCGTTGCGCGCCCATGAAGCGCCGGTGTTGAGGATGAATCCGGTGGCCGAGGCATCGCGGAAGGCGGAGGTCTCATTGATCTGGATAACTCGCGTCACTTCGTTGAAGGCCTGGATCGCGATGTAATCGAGCTTCGAATTCTGACCGACGGATAGATCGTTGAAGGCGATGGCAAGGCCGGGTTGGACGTCGTCCGCCGAGCGGAAAATATCGACGACGCGGACTTTGGAGCTCTTGCCGGTGACGACCAGCGTGTGTGGGAAAATGACGGTGTTTTCTCCGACGATCCAGTGATGGACCTCGATGGTTCCTTCGATTTCGACTTTGTCGGAAACATGGACGAACAAGCCGTTTGTCAGCGAGGCCTCGTGGAGCGCGGCGAATTTGGCGGAGCCGAGACGCGTTTCCTGCTTCATGAAATGTGCCTGCACTAGATCGCTGTGAGAGACGAGCGCCTCGGCGAGCGGCAGGCAGATAACGCCTTCAGGCAGGTGGGATTCCACGTGAACGAGCTCGTCGTTCACGAAAATCAACTTCGCAGCCGGCGCTGCGAGGCCGGTGGAGCGGGCGATTAAATCATTCGCACCGCTCACTGCATTTTTCTGAAAGTTAGAAAAATTGAGCTGCTTGATGCTGGAGAATCGCCAAGTTTCATCGCCGCGTTTCGGCGCGGGAGTGGCGAGAAAGCGCTGCCAAGCGGACTGCTGGCGGGCGGCAAACCAAGCGGGTAGATAAGCCGGGGTTTCAGGTGCGGAGTCG
Source organism: Verrucomicrobiota bacterium (assembly GCA_041179105.1). Classification (GTDB taxonomy): domain Bacteria; phylum Verrucomicrobiota; class Verrucomicrobiia; order Verrucomicrobiales; family Akkermansiaceae; genus Luteolibacter. The sequence goes on from JBEGUC010000003.1 coordinate 62,586, forward strand.
AGGAGAGATGGCATTTCGAGAGTGGTCATTGGGGCGGGGAATGTTTTTTTTGTTAGCCTACTGAGCCTTCCATTTCCAGATCGATCAGGCGCTTGAGTTCGACGGAATATTCCATTGGGAACTCGCGGACGAGGTCGTTGATGAAGCCGTTGACCGCGAGTGACATGGCTTGACCTTGGTTGAGGCCGCGCTGTTGCATGTAGAAAAGCATGTCTTCGGAAACTTGACTCACCGACGCCTCGTGCTGCGTGGCGTGCTGATTTCCCTTCACGGTGATGGCCGGATAGGTGTCAGTGCGGCTGTGACTGTTGATGAGCAGGGCGTCGCACTCGGTGTTGTTTTTGCAACCCTTGAGATGCTTCGGAATGAAGACTTGGCCGCGATAGGTGGATCGCCCTTCGCCGACGGAGATGGACTTGGAAACGACGTTGGAAGTCGTGTCATCGGCGGCGTGGATCATTTTTGCGCCGGTGTCCTGATGTTGGCCGGTGTTGGCGAGGGCGATGGAAATGACTTCGCCGCGGGCGCGCTTGCCCTTCATGACCACGCCGGGGTATTTCATGGTTAGGCGGGAGCCGATATTGCAGTCGATCCACCTAACTTCCGCGTCTTCCATCGCGATGCCGCGCTTGGTGACGAGGTTGAAGACGTTGGACGACCAGTTTTGAACAGTCACGTATTGAATCTTCGCGCCCTTGAGTGCGACGAGTTCGACGACAGCGGAGTGCAGCGTGGCAGTCTCGAATTTCGGCGCGGTGCAGCCTTCCATATACATCAGCTCCGCGCCTTCGTCTGCGATGATGAGCGTGCGCTCGAACTGGCCGAAGTTTTCCGAGTTGATACGGAAATAGGCTTGGAGCGGTTGCTTCAGCTTGAGGCCTTTTGGAATGTAGATGAACGAGCCTCCGGAGAAAACCGCGCTGTTGAGCGCGGAAAATTTGTTGTCGCCAGTCGGGATGACTTTGCCGAACCACGGCCGGAAAATTTCCTCGTGCTCCTTGAGTCCTTCTGCGGAGTTGCAGAAGATGACACCTTGTTTGGTGAGCTCTTCTTTCACGTTGGAGTAGGCGGCTTCCGAGTCGAATTGGGCTTCTACGCCGGCGAGGAATGCGCGTTCTTGTTGGGGAATGCCGAGGCGCTCGAAGGTTTCCAAAACGTCGGCAGGCACGTCGTCCCATGAGCGCTTGGGCTTCTCGCCGTCGGATAGATAATAGCGGATGACGTCGAAGTCGATGGCGTCCAAGTCCTTGGTCGCCCAGTTGGTGGGCATCGGCTTTTCCAAGAACGTCTTGAGCGCCTTGTGGCGGAACTCGCGGACCCAGTCCGGATCGTTCTTCACGTCGGAAATGTAATCAACGGTCGCCGAGGTTAGGCCGCGGCCGGCGTCGAATTTATTGCGCTCCGGGAAGGTGAAGTCGCCCTTTGTGCGGTCGATGTCGATCGCCTCGCGGGTTTCATGGTCGAGAACGTCTGTGGTGTCGTAGGACATGATGATGAATGTTAGTTCTCAGGCGAGGGCTGGCTCCTTGAGGAATTCGTAGCCGTCTTTTTCAAGTTCGTGGGCGAGCTCGGGACCGCCGGAGCGGACGATTCGGCCTTCCGCCATGACGTGGACGTGGTCCGGCTTGATGTAGTCGAGGAGGCGCTGATAGTGAGTGATCAGGAGCATTCCGCGATCCAGGGAGCGCATGGCGTTGACGCCCTTGGCGACGATCTTGAGAGCGTCGATGTCGAGGCCGGAGTCGGTTTCGTCGAGGATGCAGTATTCGGGTTCGAGCATCATCATTTGCAGGATCTCGTTGCGCTTCTTTTCGCCGCCGGAGAAACCTTCGTTCACGGCGCGGGCGGTGAATTTGCGGTCCATTTCCAGCAGATCCATTTTCGAATAGAGGTTCTTATAATAGGCGACCGCATCGATGTCCTCGCCCTTCGGCAAGCGGGCCTGGAGGGCAGCGCGGATGAAGTTGGCATTCGAGACGCCGGGAACTTCCGACGGGTATTGGAACGCCAAAAAAATGCCGCCGCGCGAGCGCTCGTCCACGGATTTGGTGAGGATTTCCTCGCCGTCCTGTGTTACGGAACCGGAAGTTACGACGTAGCTTTCATGACCGGCGATCACCTTGGAGAGGGTGGATTTTCCGGAGCCGTTAGGCCCCATGATGGCGTGGACTTCACCCTTCGGGATGTCGAGGGTGACGCCTTTGAGGATTTCGGTGCCGTCTTCGAGAGTGGCGTGTAGGTCTTGGATGTGCAGGCTCATGTGTTGGAAAATTTGAGATCTAAGAGATGAAATTTGAGATTAAATGCTGGCGAGTTTGCCGCGGAGGGTGATTTCGACGTCTTCGATGACGGCTCCGGGCGGGAGGTTGAGGACGTCGGCGAGGTTGACGCCGGGTTTGAAGTCCACGTCGTGGATGACGCCGGTGGTCGCGTCGTGGAAATGGCCGTGCTCGCTGAGATTCGGGCAATAGCGCGATGATTCGCGCTCGAAATTCACCTGCCGGATGATGCCGTGTTGGACGAGCGCTTCGAGGCAGTTGTAAACGGTGGCCAGCGAGATATTCGGCAGGCGGTCCTTCACCCGCATGAACACCTCATTGGCGGTCGGGTGGTTTCGCTCCTGCTGGAGGAGGCGATAAACCTCGCGGCGCTGGGCCGTCATTCGCAAACCGGAGATCTCGTCGGGGATCTCAATGTCGGAGGAAATTTCTGGGGCTTTGCTGACCATCGCGGCGGGAAACTAGAGGTGGGTCCGGCGATATCAAGAACTATTCCAATTATAATTGGGGGGGATTTTCAGCCGGAAATCGCTTCTGTGGCTGCGGGCGGAAGCTGACGCCAAAAAGGCGCGGGCCGCGCTCGATCTGGAAACGTCCTTTCGTGAAGGTGGAGGCGCATCCTCCTCGTGTCTCTGGCCTGTTTTTTTAGCCAAAAAAAGGGGTTGCATCCGGAGGCCGGCCCGTCCTAGTTTCGCCCGCCCTTAGCGGGCGTCATCTTTGCGCGGTTAGCTCAGTGGTAGAGCACCTCCCTGACACGGAGGGGGTCACTGGTTCGAACCCAGTATCGCGCACCATTTCAAAGGCTTCTGTGCTAAATGCACTGTGTTAAATCGCCCGATTTGGCGGCCTGTTCGAGAATGTTCCCAACAGGTTTCTTGTTCCACGCCCCCTTGCCCAACTGAGAAGTTGCGGACATCTCCACGCCATCCGGTCGATTCGCTGGGTGACTCGAATAATTGGTCTTCCGGATCCACGGCGGCACGGAGAGGGTCACCTTCGAGCATTTGTGCCGCAGTCGTCCCTGGGCTGGAACGCCCCTGCCCAACCGCCGAGCACGTCGGCCAGCGGTGGATTGTTCCAGCCACATGCCGAATCCGGCTGAAAAAATTCACATTCTTCTTTCTTAGTGTCAATCTTACACTAAGAAGGGGCGTGTCGTTCACCTACGAATATCCCCGGCCTGCTCTGACCGTCGATTGCGTGGTCTTTGGTTTTGATGGCGGAGGTTTGCAGGTGCTGCTGATCCGGCGGGCTTTGGAGCCGTTCTTGGGATCGTGGGCGCTTCCCGGCGGGTTTGTGAAGATAGATGAGGATCTGGATCAGGCGGCGCGCAGAGAACTTGAGGAGGAAACCCATCTGAGTCGGGTTTTTCTGGAGCAACTTTTCACTTTCGGAACACCGGGGAGGGATCCGCGGGGGCGGGTGGTGAGTGTCGCCTACTATGCCCTCGTTCGCCCGGACCAGCATCCCGCGACGGGCGATTCGGACGCAAGCGAGGCCGGATGGCATCCGGTGGATCAACTGCCGCCACTGGCGTTCGGCCACACGCAGATCATCGCCAAGGCGCTCG
>JBEGUC010000004.1:0-64851 GCA_041179105.1 Verrucomicrobiota bacterium
GCCCTCGTTCGCCCGGACCAGCATCCCGCGACGGGCGATTCGGACGCAAGCGAGGCCGGATGGCATCCGGTGGATCAACTGCCGCCACTGGCGTTCGGCCACACGCAGATCATCGCCAAGGCGCTCGAACGCCTGCGCGGGAAAATCCGCTACCAGCCGGTGGGGTTCGAGCTTCTGCCAAAACATTTCGCTCTCACCCAGCTTCAGTCGCTTTACGAAGCCATCCTCGGTCGCAGCCTCGACAAGCGAAACTTCCGCAAGAAGCTGCTAACCTTCGATCTCCTCGTCCCGCTCGACAAATTCACCAGTGGTGCCCACCGCCCGGCCCGGCTCTACCGTTTTGATCACCGGAAGTACGACACTCTCGTGCGCCGCGGTTTCCACTTCGAACTTTGACTCCCATGAATTCACCCCTGCAAACCGATCTCTATCAGCTTACCATGGCCGCCGCCTATTGGCAGGCCGGGAAAGCCGAACAGGAAAGCAATTTCCAATTATTCTTCCGCCGTCTTCCATTCAAGGGAGGCTACGCCATCGCCGCGGGCCTTCAATCTGCACTGGAGTGGTTGAAGGACTTCCGATTCAGAACGGACGAAATCGACTATCTCTCCAGCCTTCGCACGAAAAACGATTATCCGCTCTTTCAGGAAGGGTTTCTGAGCTATCTGGCAGACCTTCGGCTCGCGCTGGATGTTGACGCCATCCCCGAAGGCAGCGCGGTTTTCGCGCACGAGCCACTGCTCCGGATTCAAGGTCCCATCCTGCACGCGCAATTGGTCGAAACCGCCCTGCTCAATATCATCAACTTCAATACCCTGATCGCCACCAAGGCCGCACGCATCTGCCACGCCGCCGCAGGAGCTCCGGTGTTTGAGTTCGGATACCGGAGGGCGCAGGGGGCCGACGGTGGACTTTCCGCCAGTCGCGCCGCTTGGATCGGTGGCTGCGAGGGCACGTCGAACGTGCTTGCAGGAAAACGTTACGGCATTCCCGTGCGCGGCACTCACGCCCATTCCTGGGTCATGTCGTTTGATGACGAACAGGAGGCATTTGACCTCTACGCGGACGCTATGCCGGATAACTCGACGCTGCTCGTCGACACCTACGATACCCTCAAAGGCGTGGACCGGGCCATCGTAACTGCCCGCAAACTCCGCGACCGCGGTCATAGCCTCAGCGGAATCCGTCTCGATTCTGGGGATCTCGCGTGGCTCAGCCAACAAGCCCGAGCCAGGTTCGATGCCGCGGGTTTTCCGGAGGTGAGCATTGTCGCAAGCAATGACCTCGATGAGCACCTGATCGAAAGCCTCCGCCATCAGGGGGCAAGGATCGACATCTGGGGCGTGGGCACCAACCTCGTGACTGCGGCGGACCAACCCGCGCTCGGTGGTGTCTACAAACTTGCCGCACTCTGCCAGACTGACGGTTCATGGTTGCCGCGCATCAAATTCAGCGAACAGCGGGCAAAAAGTTCCATCCCGGGCAGGCTTCAGGTCAGACGTTTCATGAAGGACGGCCTGTTCATCGGCGATGCCATCTACGACATCGACGCCCCCTTTCCGGAGCGTTTTACGATCGTCGATCCGAATGATCCATTGCGCCGGAAAACCATACCCGATGACGCCGGGTTTGCGGATCTCCTGCAACCCGTGATGAAAGGTGGAGACCTGATAGGCGCAGCTCTGGATCTGTCTGCCGCCCGTGAGCTCCGGCAAGAGGCAGTCGAGAGTCTGCATCCCGGAATCCTTCGCCTCGACAATCCCCACCTCTATCCCGCCGGCATCGAGCAGGGCCTGCACGAGCGGCGGGAGGTCATGATTGCTGAAAACTCCAAAATTCCATGAACAAAACCCTTCTCAAAGCATGTCTTATTGGTGGCGCATTGGGCGATTCCGTCGGTCTTCCGTCGGAAGGAATGAACGCCCGGCGCATCGCCCGTCTCAGGTCGGGCCGGTTGCGGCAATCATTGGTTTTCGGCAAGGGCATGATCAGCGACGACACGGAGCATGCGGTGATGACGCTGTTGAGTCTGATGGATCACGATGGTGATTCGCAGAAATTTGCCTCTGCTCTCGCGTGCCGCTTGCGCTGGTGGCTCGCCTCGGTTCCTGCTGGCATCGGGTTGGCCACAGCCCGGTCGCTGGTGAAACTTTGGTTGGGCTTCAAGCCAGCCAATAGCGGGGTGTTCTCCGCGGGCAACGGTCCCTTGATGCGCGCGCCTGTAATTGGTGTCTGGTTTGCAGGGGATGGGCCGAAGCGGAACGAGTTTGTCAGGACGTCCACCTTGATCACGCATCGTGATCCGCGGGCCATTGAGGCCGCCCGGATGGTTGCTCACGCGGTCGCGTTGGCTGCCACCGGGACGTTGACCAACGAAGAGATTCTGGAGCGCTTGCAGACGGACATCGAAAGTGATGATTTGAGGAATCGTTTCCTGAAACTAACAGAAGAATTGAAGGCGGGTCAAAGTGTTGAAGCATACGCCAATTCGATTTCAAAGAAACCGGGTTTCGTCAGTGGATTCGCCCCCGAAACAGCCTGCGTGGCCATCTACGCCTGGTTGAGGCATCGTGGTGATTTCCGAATGACCATTGAAGCGGTTGTCAAGGCAGGTGGCGATACCGACACGGTTGGATTCGTCGCAGGATCCATCGCCGGCGCGGAATGTGGCCCGGAGGGACTGGCTACCGATTGGTTGGCAGATCTCCGGGATTGGCCGATTCATGCCGGTTTCATCGAGCGCATCACTGCCGGAAACAAATCACGCTATCCCAATTGGCCGCTCAGTCTCTTACGGAACATCCTTTTTCTGCTCATCGTTCTCACCCACGGATTCAGAAGGCTTCTTCCTCCCTATTAACCACCATGCAACTGATCCAAGCCGCAGCCGTCGCGCTGAACCAGACTTCGCTCGATTGGGCGGGAAACGCCGGTCGCATTCGCACGGCGTTGTCACAGGCCCGCGCCGAAGGTGCCGGGTTGGTGTGTCTGCCGGAGTTGTGCCTAACGGGATATGGCTGCGAGGACGCGTTTTTCGCTCCGGGCACATGCGAGCAGGCGTGGCGAATGCTGGAGGATTTGGTTCCGGAAACTCGCAACCTTGTCGTTGCCTTCGGACTGCCAGTATCCCATCAACGGGCGCTTTTTAATGTCTCGGCGGTGGCGGTGGATGGACGACTGGTTGGCATGTGCGCCAAGCAGAACCTCGCTGGCGACGGCATCCATTACGAACCCCGCTGGTTCAAGCCTTGGCCGGTTGGTGTGGCGGATCTCTATCAAACTCCGGATGGTGGTGTTGTTCCGATTGGTGATCTTGTCTTTGATGTCGGCGGAATCCGTCTGGGTTTCGAAATCTGCGAGGACGCCTGGGTGGCGGATCGGCCCGGAGCGCGGCTCGCCGCGAGGGCTGTGGACGTGATACTCAATCCGAGCGCCAGCCACTTCGCCTTCGGTAAGGCCGAGATCCGACGCCGATTTGTGGCGGAAGGATCGCGCTCATTCGGGGTCGCCTACGTCTATTCCAACTTGCTAGGCAACGAGGCCGGCCGGGTGATCTACGACGGACAGTTGCTCATCGCGGAGAAAGGCGGGGTGATCGCGGAAAGCCGCCGCTTCGGTTTTCAGGAGGTTCGGGTGTTGAGCGCGGTGATTGATGCTCAAGCAGGCCGGGTGGCGAAGATGAAAGTCGCCAGTCATCGTCCGGTGCTGCCTGCCGGTGCCGACCGAGGTGTGGTGAGAGTCGATCACGACTGGCCGGTGGTTACACCCAGAATGGAGCAATCGAAGAACGTTGATTCAACCGACACGAAAGAGGATGAATTCACCGCCGCCGTCACGCTGGGACTTTTCGACTACCTGAGAAAAAGCCATTCCAACGGTTTTGTCGTTTCACTCAGCGGTGGGGTAGATTCGGCGGCGGTGGCCTGTCTGGTTCGCCTGATGGTGGATCTTGCCCGGAACGAACTCGGCGAGGATGTGGTGGGCAAGCTTCCGTCGATGAACTTCGGCGACATCCTGCTCACGGCCTATCAGGCAACTGAAAACAGCGGGACCATCACGCGGACCGCGGCGTCCACGCTTGCGGAAGCACTTGGGGCCACCCATTTGGATCTTGATCTGTCAGACATTCACCGGGCGTATGTGAATCTCATTTCGAATGCCTGCGGTCAAAAACTGAGTTGGGAGAAACATGATATTGCCCTTCAGAACATCTAGGCCCGCGTCCGGGCGCCCGGCATCTGGATGCTGGCCAATCTCCGCAATGCATTGCTGCTCACCACCAGCAACCGCAGCGAGGCGGCCGTCGGTTATGCCACGATGGACGGGGACACTGCCGGCGGTTTGGCACCAATTTCAGGCATCGACAAAGAATTCCTCCTCCAGTGGCTGCGCTGGCTCGAAACAACCGGGCCCGTAATCGGCGGCGAACGCAGACCGATCCCGGCGCTCGCGGCAATCAACCGCCAGCAACCCACTGCGGAACTCCGGCCTGCCGGTGCGGCACAGACCGACGAGGATGATCTAATGCCCTATCCGGTGTTGGACTTCATCGAGCGTTCGGCGATCCGGGATCACCTTGGCCCAGCGGAGATTCTGGAACTGTTGCAGGTGAATTTTCCGGATCGTTCCCGTGAGCGGCTCTGTCTCTGGACCCACAGGTTTTTCACGTTGTGGAGCCGCAATCAATGGAAGCGCGAACGCTATGCGCCGGGCTTCCATCTGGATGACGAAAATCTGGACCCGAAAACCTGGTGCCGTTGGCCGATTCTCAGCGGCGGTTTCCAAGAAGAACTCAAAACATTGAAAAGCACATGAAAGCACTGATCCTCGTGGATATTCAAAACGACTTTCTTCCCGGCGGCGCGCTCGCCGTTCCCGGTGGCGATGAAATCGTTTCCCTGGCTAACGACCTGATGGAAGAATTTGAAATCGTCGTGGCCACCCAGGACTGGCACCCGCCCGACCATGGAAGTTTCGCCGCAAACCATCCGGGCAAGGAGGTGTTTGAATCCATGGATCTAGATGGACTTCCCCAGACCTTGTGGCCAGTTCATTGTGTGAACGATTCTCCGGGTGCGGAGTTTGCTCCGGGATTGGATGTTAGCCGCATCACCCGCGTGTTTCAAAAAGGAACCCGGCCGGAAGTCGATAGCTACAGCGGGTTTCACGACAATGGTCGCCGTCAAAGCACCGGCATGGCGGACTGGCTCAGAGAACAGGGCGTAACGCATCTCACTATCTGCGGGCTGGCCACTGATTACTGTGTGAAATTCACCGCACTTGATGCCGTCTGCGAGGGCTTTCAGGTGGCTCTTGCCCTTGCCGCAAGTCGGGGAGTGAATCTTTTGGCGGGAGACGTGGACAAAGCAGTCGAGGAGATGAGGGGGGCGGGAATTGAGATTCAATGAGCCGACCACCTGCCGCGACAGGGATCGAGGTGCTGGCCATTTCCACGGGGACGGCGTTGTTGCTCGCCGCATCGTGGTTCAAGTGGCTGCCGCTTGATTTTACTCAAAGTTCTTGGTTTTGCCACTGGCGCGGTCTGTGTTTGGCTCGTCACCAAAGTCGGCGCGGAGTCCACCGGCACCACCACTCATGCAAGGGATTTGGCCCGAGCATTGGAGACCGAATTGAGGGTGGACGGACTCAGGGTTTCACCGTGAGTTCCAGTCCGGACTGCCGGTTCATAGGAAAACGCACCCATACAGCGGTTGCCCCGGTGACAGAGAATTTCGAGGGAAATCCACCGACTGTCGTAGCCGAAATAGAGATGCTCCTGGTTCCGGGCCAAGGTCCCGACTTTCACCCGGTTCTTTTTGTTCCCGGGCAGGTGGCCGTGCCAATAGACGCTGCATTCCTGAATGGTGGGAATCATGAACGGGTGGAATTGGACGGGGCCATGGTGTCGAACATTCCTCCGAGCCGGGGTTTGCGGATTTCGCTGGCTGTTTGGGTGGCGGGACTCTGTGCGGCTTCAAGAATGATGTCGTGGATGCTTTTGTAGGGCAGGCGGTCTGGGATGGAGCTGTCTGTCGGGTTGGATGGCAAGCCAAGGCGGTGAGGAAAGATCCTTTGACTGCCCACCGAGCACGAAAAGCTCCTCGTCATCTTCCGATCGTGAGAGCTTGGAAGATTGTGTGATTTAGCGATGGGAGAGAATCCATCGCGAGCTACGCGATGGCATCTTGGTGGCGGACCTGCGCTTGCTTTGTCGAAAAGTCCCGACTTAGGCTCTGCGGCATGATGAATCCGATTGTCCGTGAAACCATCGACCGCTGCCGTGCGGCAGGGCTCCGCCGCACCAAGGCGCTGGAGGAACTCGTGAGCACGCTGTTGGAAAGTCTGCGGCCGATGACTCTCGCCGAGCTCTCGACCTCCAAGCGGCTCGCCGACCAATGCGATAAGGCGACGGTTTTCCGCCTGCTCCAGCGGCTCACCGAGCATGGCTTGGTCCGGCGGCTCGGTCTGCACGAGCGCGCCGCGTATTTTACTCTGCTGGTGCCGGGGAAACACAGCGACTATCTAATTTGCACCCGCTGCGGCAGCATCGAGCCGATCCAAGCTCCTTGCCCCGTCCATCAGCTTGAGGACGAGATCCGCGAGAAGACCGGCTTCCGGAATCTCTATCATGAGCTGGAATTCTTCGGCGTCTGTCCGAAATGCGCCTGATCCGCGCCCCATCTGATGCCTTGCCTATCTCAGCCGAAGGCTTTCAAAAACCCGACCTCGATGGCGAGCGGCTCGAAGGCGTTGGTTTCCAGAGTCCGGCGCAGCGAGTCGAGCGCTTCCATCCTCTTGAGCAAACGGCCCTCGGTTTCCGCCTCGGCGAGGGGGCGCAAGGCGGGCGCGGACTCGGGGAAATCGAGTCCGCCGCCATTCACCTTCATGCGAAGGAGGTCCGCCATCCAGGCCATGAGCACGTCGAAGAGCCGGTTGCGGGCGTCCAGATATTCAGACTCGGCGGCGGCTTTGTGGAACGCTTCGCGCTCTTTCAGCCACGAGCCGTCCGTCGTATCGCGGTAGGCGGCGACTTCCTCTTTCTCCGCAGCCTTCGCGGTGGCCTCCGCTTCCTCGCGGAATTCGACGAGAAACGAGGCGAAGGCGGCCTTCAAATGCAGCGCGGCGACTGGCGTGCCGAAGCCACGGGCGGCGGCGGCATTGAGGGCGGCGACCAATTCAGCCCCGCCATCCGCCAAAAGCGCCCGGCCACCGAGCAACGGAAGGCGCACGCAGCGGGATAAAATCGTGGGCAGCAGCCGCTGCGGATTCGCGGTGAGCAGCAGCAGCAGCGTGTTTTGCGGCGGTTCTTCGAGGGTTTTCAAAAAAGCGTTCGCCGATTGGTCGTTCATCCGGTCGGCCTCGGTGATGACGCCCACCTTGCAGGCCCCGCCGGGAGCGGCGAGGTGGAGCGTTTGTTCCAAATCACGGATTTCATCCACCCCGATGCGGCGCGATTTCATGCGCGGGCGGACGATCCGGACCCAGCCGCTTTCCTGTTCGTCGAGCGGCGGCGTCTCGACCACGATTGGCTCGCCGAACAGATCGAAGCCGCCTGATTTCGGTGCTTCGTTCACCAGTTGGATCATGCGTGCAGCGAGGTTTTCCTTGCCGCTGCCATGTGCCCCGCTGATGAGAAATGCATGTGCCAGCCGCCCCCGTTCGTGTGCGGAGGAAATCAATTCAAATGCCCGGTTTGCCAAATACGCCATGCGCGGCCATCGTCTCCCGAACGTCCGCCGAGGCAATCCGAAAACCGGATACCCGGATATTTCCGCGATTCGCGCCACTTCTCGCGCGGACGCGGAGGCTGGCATCGAATTTTAGAATCCGGAATTGAGCTCCATAAGACTTTCCCCGCCTTCGAATACTTGCCAGGATTCTCGGGAGCAATTTGACAACACCTCGATGGATTACAAAGAACAGGATCAAAAATTAACTCACGTCCTCTCGGTGGATTTCTTGAATTTACCTGTATCTCGCGGACCAAATAGTCGGATCACTCGTTCAGCCATTGGATCGTCCGCCATGATTTTCACCCGCTCACCGGCTCCACTTTGATGACTGCGATGGATGTAGCGCCGCCCACACCTGAAGAGCTTGGCGCACTTCTTCGGCTGCTAGATGACGAAACTCCGGCAGTCCGCGAGCGCGTGGCGGCACGCTTCGCCCTCTGTGGCGGCGACCTCAGCGAGTGGCTGGCCACTCAGCCGCGCTCGCTGAGCAGGCAGGAAAAATCCCTGCTCGCGGAAATGCTCAGCCCGCCCCGCCGTGAAATGCTTGCGCGCGAATGGATCGCCCCCACCGGCGGGGCCGCCGCCTTGCAGGAGGATTGGGAATCCTTCGAGGCATTGCTGCGCTCGTTGTCGGATTTTCTGCACGACGGGATTTCGCTGCGCCAGCCTCTATCCGACGCGCTCGATCTTCTGGCGGAGGAGGCGACCGACGACGGCGTCACCACGGCTAATGAACTGCGCGTGTTTCTCTTCGGAGACACCCGCCTGACCGGCAACCAAGCGGAATACCACGATCCCAGAAACTCGGATCTCGCGTGGTGCATCGCGGAAGGTCGCTCGAACCCGCTCGGACTCGGTTTGATTTTCATGCTGGTGGGACGCCGGCTCCATCTCGAAATCGAAGGGGTCAATTTCCCCGGACACTTCATGTGCCGGATTTTCGAAGACGGCTTTCCCCTCATCGTCGATTGCTTCGATTCAGGGGAGCTTCACAGCCAGTCCGAATTGCAAGAAAACCCCGAACTCAACCGGGTCCAGCGGAATCTCCTGCGCCAGACGGTGGATCCGGGCACGATTTTGCTGCGCCTACTTAACAACCTCAGCCAATCGCTCAAACAAGCCGACCGTGACGATGATGCGCGGTTAGTTCAGAAACTCAGGGCGACGCTGGAGTGAGTTTTCTCACCAGACTCCGAGGTCTGCCAATTGGCGGCCCGCCGCCTCCGCCCAACCGCGGTTAGCCGCAGGCGACGCGGGTGACGGGTGCAAAATGCGACCAATCCGAGCGGGGCTGCCGCAAGCCTCGGCCGCGCGCCGCAAGCGTTCTTCCGCAAACCCGCCGACGCCGATCAGCCAAGAAGGCTTGAGCAGGGAGATCACTTCCCGGAGATGTTGCTGGCACGCTTGCTCCACCGGGGCCATCTCCGCAGCAGGCAGCTTGTCAGGCGTTAGGTTCGCGCCGCTCGCACTCATCCAGACCAGCGGGCAGTAATTGAGCACGAAGTGATCTTTGAAAAAGTCCCCGGCGTTTTCAAACCGCTCCGCAAAAAGTCCCCACAAGCGCCGCCCACTCACCTCCGAGCGTTTGCATTCGAATCCCTCAATCAAGCGCTTCGAATGTTCCGGCTCGGGCTTGCCGATTGCGGCCTGAATCCCCATCCAATCGCGCACCGCAGCCACCTCGCCGAAGGGCACCCCGGTCTGCGCCATCCCGAACGGGCCGGGATTCATGCCGAGAAACAACACGCGCTTTCTGCCCTTGCCGAAGCGTTCCAAATACTGTCGATGCGCCTGCCATGTGTAGTCCAGCGTCCGGTAAACACAGGCCACCGGCGGCGAGAAATCGAGATCCCGCAGCCCGGCGGCCAGACGTTCCGTAGAGGCGATCAGTTCGTGCATGGCTTATCTAGCTTTCCCACGCAAACACCAGCACGAGAAGGGCGAGCGGCAGGTATAACAAGGTGAACAAAAACAAGCGCCGTGCCGACGTCCGCTCGCCATCGCGCGAGAATTTCAGCGCCAACACCATCATCACCAAGGCAAGCAGCGGCCCGCTGATCGTCCACAACCAATTCGCGAAACCCAGCAAACCCGGCAGCAGTGAAAACACCGCAAGCACCAGCGAGAACATCGCGGAGAGCCGCCCGCTTTTCTTTCCTGTCAGGTCGCCGTTTGACCACATTTTGTAATCAGCGGATTCATATTCCGCGCGGCACAGCCAATTGATCGCGATGAAATGCGGGAGCTGCCAGAGAAACAACAGCCCGAACAAGAACCACGCTTCCCAGCCGATGCCACCGCCCGCGCCCACCCAGCCGATCACCGGCGGAACCGCTCCGGGAATCGCGCCAACCAGCGTGTTAGTAGAACTCACGCGCTTCAACGGCGTGTAAATGAACACGTAAATCGCGATCGTCGCCGCCGTGAGATAGGCCGCGAGATTCCCGACTTGCACGGCCAGGTGAATGATCCCGACTGCCGACAACACCCAGCCGATGCCGAACGCGACCAGCGGATCCATCCGCCGGGACGGCAGCGGGCGATCCGCCGTGCGCTTCATCCGCGCGTCCAGATCCACCTCCATCAGTTGGTTGAAAGCCGCTGAGCCAAACGCCGCCGCCGCCGTCCCGAGGATGGTGTGGAGCAACTTCATCCAGTTCATTTCCACCCCGCGGGAATAGAGCAGAAATCCAAAAAACGTGGTGACGAGCACGAAGAAATTCAGCCGCACCTTCATCAGGACCATCAAGTCCTGCCGCAACCCCGGCGTCGGTGGGATCGGCTCTGAGGCGGTTGCTGTTTCGTTGGTTACGGATTCTTCCATGAGTGCGGCGGAACCATGACCGCCTTCGCGTGATTTCCAAGCAGTGACTTGCCCGGATTTGTTTTTGCAAACACGCCGAGAAACGAGCCAGAAACGGAGAGTCTCCAGCAAGGATTCGTGGAGTCTGGGATAAGCCCTAACTCATCAGGGTCTCGGTCGATCAGGGTGAAAAAAGTATCAAAAAAATCGTTTTCAACACCCGTGATAAAATCGCCTCCAGCAGGAGGGCTTCCAGGATTCACGCGTAACTCGTTGATGATCTGGCGGAGAGGGTGGGACTCCCTACCCAACCTGCTTACGATCAATATGTAACCAATATGCCGGAGTTGCTGAAAAGTCGACTCCTGACAGAATTTCTGACAACGTTGCAACGACGCCTAAGTTGAAACGGCGGCAGAGGGTGATGTCACCCAATAAAAAGAAACGCAGCAATATCGTCGAGATCGGAACCGGTCCGGCGAAGGTCACTATCTACACGCTAAACCGCAAGGATGGATTTTCCGAATTCACGCTCTCATGGCAGGAAGGAGGCGCGCGGCAGCGCCGCAGCCTGTCCCGAATCGACGAAGCCCGGATTGTTGCCCAGCAAATCTCGGTTCGTTTGAGCAACGGGTGGGTGGTCGGAAACGAGGTCACGAAACGCGACCTTGAGCTCTTTGGGCATTGCGAGGCTTTGGCCCAGCGTCACGGCGTCTCCCTTTCCGTGGCGATGGATGAGTGGGCCGGCGCTCGCACGATTGTTGGCCAAATTTCGATCATGGATGCGGTCAGAAGTCACATGGCTGGCCTTGGAAATTTGTCGGCGGTGAAGTCGATCAGTCAGGTTGCCGCGGAGTTCGTCACATCCCGCCGCATCCGGGGGACGAGCGAAGCCTATGTGCAAAATTGCACGGCCCACACCGACCGGTTCGGCAAAAAGTTCAGCGGAAACATTTCCGATATTACTGCGGGGCACATTAATGAGTTTTTGGCCGGTCTTACAACCCTCGGACCGACGAGCAAGAATCACTACCGCCGCACGCTTGTCACGATGTTCGGATACGCACGGCGTCAGGGGTATCTCGATGCTGACAAGAAAACGGCAGCCTTTTTGAGCGAGGCGTTCAAGGTTCCCGCCAAGGAAATCCAGATCTTCACGCCGGAAGAAATGCTGCAGCTGCTTCTCGCCTGCCATGCCCCAATGCTGCCGATGCTCGCGATCGGTGCATTCGCTGGTGTTCGTTCGGCCGAAATCGGTCGCCTTTGCTGGGAAAATGTCAAGTGGGACCGCGGGCACATCGAGATCGCTGGAAGCAAGGCGAAGACGGGCACACGACGGATTGTTCCGCTGTCTGAAAATCTCAAGGCCTGGCTCGCTCCTTGGCGTCAGGAAACCGGAAAGGTTCTTTCAATCTCCGATTCGTCCGGTTCGCTCGGCGACATTGCCGTAAAGGCCCAGATCCAAGGAGGTTGGCGGCAGAACGGCTTGCGGCATTCTTACATCAGCTACCGGGTGGCGTTGACGGGTGATCTTAACCGGACGGCCCTTGAGGCGGGTAATACCGCGAAGATCATTCTCCGCCATTATCTGGAGGTGGTCGATGAGGAGACTGCGCAAGCGTGGTTTTCGATCATGCCGCCTGAGGGCTGGGAGCCGACTGGTCTTAAACGGGCGATTCGGAAGAAGGTGCCGCATCTTTGTTCCTGACGACAGGAAAAGCTCACCCTCACCGGGCAGGTTGAAATGAGGGCCAATGTGATGGCGCTAGTTAAACGCCAATTTCAAAAAACAAATAAACAGAAATCAAGAAACTATGAAACCAACAATTCAATCACAGCATAACCTCGCACGCTATCCACAAATGAGCTATTTCATCTTTCGACTGCTGAGTGTCGCCCTCGATGGAGGCATGCCCGAGCCCCGGGCCAGAAAACTTTATGATGAAATCCTTGAGTGTTTCGCAAATATTGACGGTACCGACTTCTGGCCCTTTCGCGAGGAACTGATTGGCATCTTGAAGGATCCTGATAAATCTTTTGAACTTCCCGATGTCAATCTGAACTGAGTTAGAACGGCGGTGTCCGATGGCTTTCGGCACAAATATGTGTGTTTGAGGGCCACTCGGGCGCCGTGTTTCGAATCCTTAGCGTTTAGGCACTATGGTGAACTAAATCGCAAACCGGGAAGATCGCGAAAATAATACCGGTACCCTTGGATGGTAGATGAGGACTCGGGGGAAGTATTCTGGGGTGATGCCCAATAGATGGGAATCAGGCGATCGCGGCGACCGTTGCGTGAGAGATGCAGAGGCTTCCCGAAAATAGGGAAATTGGAGGTTCCAAGTTGAAATGCGGGCCTTTGTATGGCCACTAAAATCACTATCCACACACATCACTTGCTGACCGCTAACACGAGCTCATTTACCGGCTCGGCAACTACCGAAGGTATTCCAAGCAGTTTGGTCAAAAAAGCCGAACTCGCCGAACGTTTGTCAGTCTGTGCCCGGGAGATCGAGAAATGGATGAAACTTGAGATGATCCCATACCTGCAAATGGGTCCTCATTGCATTCGCTACGACGTCGAAGACGTCATCTCCGAGCTGAAGAAGAAGTATCAGGTGAATCCACGGGAGCGGCGGTGAGGTAGGGCACTGCTCCACCGCCGGGTCTTACCTGGCAGGAACAGCGGTTTCGCCGAGATCCGGGATGAGTCACCGAGTAGTCTCAGCAAATCTTTGAGATGGGTCTGCTGGGCAGCGCGGACAAGTGCGTCCGACCTAATCCTATCATGTCGGCGGACAGCTTTTTCTCCAGCCCTCGCGGCGGGCGCGGGTTTTGACGGAGTTCTGGGATAGTTGGAATTTGATGGCAGTCTGCTTGATGCTCCGACAGTCAATCCAGCAAGCTTGAACCTCTTTCCAGAAATCATCCCCCAGCCCGGGATTGCCGACTTTGCGTTCGCTTTTCCTAGCGGGTGCTGGGGTGCCCTTAACCAGTACGTCATCGCCGGCTGCTGTGGACTGATGGGACTGACTGTCGAAGGTGGGTCTGCCATTGAGCAGGCTATCGCGGTTCTTGACATCCCGTTGAAGTGTTTCCAGCACCTCGATGACGATCTCTCGAATCAGCGGCACGGGGATCTCGGTGATGGTGAACACCAGATTCTTTAGGCTGCTCCGCCCGAGCGTGGCCTTGAGAAATTTGATAGCCGCAGCACGCGTGCGCCCCTGATAGCGCCCCTCGTAAATGGTGCTATTCCGGTCGTCGCAGACAATCCAGTAAAGTTTGGTCATGGGAAATTGAAGTTTATGCGGCGGTGGTCCATGCATCCTGATGGCAGGCGTGACTAGTCGAGCGCATCGAAGATTTCCTTCAGGCGACCAAAATCTCGCTTGAGAACCCGGCGCCGATTCGCGTCCCATTTCGCCACCGGCAATTGCTTGTTCTCCTTGCGCCACAAACGGAAGAGATCATCAATCATCGCGAGATAGGTGACCTGGCGGCGGTCCGCCGCTTTTCCCTTCGCTTCTTCCGCGGTGGCGATTCGGCCCAGTTCGATCGACTTTCGCAGTCGGGCCACAGAGAGCTTGTTGCTTACCGCCGTTTCTAGCCATTGCTTCTGTTTCGAAGGGTCTAGTTTTGCCACTGCAGCATGGTGCTCATGGCCGAGGCTGGGTTCACGGATGGATTGGCTCACGTTGGACGCGATATACGCGTAGTTAGCGAGGGTCTTATAAGCCCGGCCGGTGAGGACCACGCCTTCCGTGTATTTGTCGCCCCACGCCGCTTTGCCGAAGTTGAGCCAGTCGCCAAGCTGGAAACTGATGGATCGACCTACCTGCATGAGGTCGCGGCCGATGGAGAGCCACTCTTCGAAACTCGGCTTGGTGTCGAAGCGCAGGCCGTGCGGGATGAGTGTGAAGGGGTTCGGGTTGTCGTTTGCGAGAGGGCTCATTTCTTGCGCTTCTTACCGGGTTTTGTGGAATTCTTGGCCTTCTTGGAATGCATCCCTCCCGGCACCGGAGTACCGAATTTCTCGCAAAGATCGATGCACCGTTTGCTGACAGCCGCTGGGCTAACCTCGTTGCGTTTGGCGATGTCGGTCTGCGACTCACCTTGGTTCGCCCAAAGTCCGAATACGAGCGCGAGGCAATCAACAGTGAGTCGGATATTGCGGTGGTTCATGAGTTCCGCGAGCAAACGCCGGACCGCCTCCACAGCATCCAGTTTGGTGGGTTGCTCAACTTCGTTTTGTTCCTTGCCATCAATAATGGCCGCATAATCAACCTCGTAACTGGCGAGCGCACATTCCGCAGCGTCTTGCTTGCCAGTGCCCTTGACCACATAGCTGATTTGGGGCTTGTCAACTTTGAGGTCTTTCAACACCTGAAACTCCGAGCTGCTCAGTGAAGCCTTCCACTTCCGGTATTCTTCTTCTTGCTGAGCCTTGTAGGCGGCTTGGCGTTTGATGTAGGGATCGCTGTTTGAAGCGTTTGATTTATTTTTGTTGTATGGAGTAGCCATACTCCTTCTTGTCCCCTCAGCCTATTCTCAAGGAAAGGTGAAATATCGACCGATATTGATCTAACAGAACGCAAAAACAGGAAAAATCCGTATAAACACCTGAATAACTGTGACTTATTAAATAAAAATTCCGCGCAAAATGGCGTGATCTTTTTTATTTTTCCTGCATAATTCGAGTGCTTAGGGGCAAAACTCGGGAAAAATAGCCAAAATTTTGTTCGTTCGGGCGAAAAAAAATTCGGATTCGAAAAACTTTTGTTTTCCTAAAAGGTCCGGTGTTCTTGATTGTTTAACCCAGACAAATGGGCTCGTTGGACTGCGTAAAAAGTGAAACATCGGCCATAAAAGTCCGTCCTGTAAGAGGCATCCCTGCTTAATTGCGTCAATTTTGTGATTACGGAGTAATTACGGATTGGGCGAAATTTGCTCGGCCGCGCGCCTAGGCTGTTATCGGGAGTTCGATGAGGGAGGGTTCCCCCACCGATCTCGGAGGAGAATCTTGCGCTACAGGGGGAGGCGCTCCTCCATGATCTTGGAATCGGAGCCGAAGGCGGTCCGCGGATTCCCACGGGTATCGGCGAACCGCTTTCCGTTTCGGACAAAGTTCGGCCGAGATTCGCGGGAATTGGGCAGATTCGCTTGGCCGTTTTCGCAAGTCCGCTGATCATTTTGTGCTGCGAAAAATTCATCCCAGTTCAGCCGTGGAATGGAACTTCGATGTCGTCCATCATTGGCCCGAGGGCATCGCGGACTTTAGAGACATGCTGATTGACGTTGGAGCGGTGGCATTTGAGTCGTTGGGCGACCACCTTCGTCCCCTCGGCGTCGCAGATTACCATCCGCGCGACGGTGGCATTGCTGTGGCTGATGTGACCATTTTTCAGGGCTTTCGAAATTCCCTTGCGGACCATTTCGCGGGCTTGGTGTGCTGGCCATTCGTGCGCAGGGATGTCGGAGGGGTGCATGACGCTCCCAAGGTCAAATTCGGTGATGGAAACCGAGGAATTTGCGGGTTGTTTTTTGAGGACGTCGACAAAGCGCCGGCGGATGAACTTCATGGCTGCGGCAATGCCCTTCGGGGCATTCCACTCCGCTGCTCCGCCGCCAATGGAATCCTGCGGTTGGCCGCGGACATACCAGTCGAGCGCCAAGAGTATTGATTCCTGTCTGATGTCAGCCTCGTGTCCCCGAAGAATCCCATCAAGGCGACCGTCCCGCAGTTTGAGACGAGCCAGCTCATCAAGTTGACCCGCGACCTGGTCCAATTTTCCGTTGTTTCCGCTCGAAATCTTCGAGCCCTGCTTATTCTGTGTCTTGTTCTTCATAGCCCCAGATCGATCTGGGATTGCAGCACCGAGGATTGAAAAATCCTTGGTGCGGCGACGCGAATCCGCCCTGGCGTGGCTATCAGAATGCTTCGCTTAGAACTCCTGAGACCTCTTGGATTTCCGGGCTTCCTGGACGGGCTCCCCCCACATAGGAGCGAAGGTTTTTCAAAATCGGGTCGGTTTTCCCATGGTGGGTGTGACCACTTATTGCCGTGAACCGACTGTTAGTCTTGTTGGCGACTCCGATCAGCATCGCGCCGACGGAAAGATTGATGAAATGAGGCTGATGACATGGCCCGCACGGCTTGCCATCGAATAGCGCGGATGTTCGGAAAGCCGGTACATGAGTGGCGATTATCACGTGCCTGTGGTAGCGGAGAGCGGAGAGAACGCCGGTTCGGATCGCACCGGCAGATTGTCGTCCAAGATGTTCCATTTTTCGGAAACGGTCCTCATGTGAAAGTTTACGGAAGTCAGGGATGTTCGAATGGTCCGGGCTGCTGACGACGGTTTTGCTCCCCCATCCGCATCGGGCGTCGGCCCAGCCGTGGTGGCCGACCAGTGCGGTATGGCGATCCAGCGAAATCGGTCCGGTATGATGAAGGTGCCGAAGATTCCGGACGGATCGGCAGAGGTTGGCCACTCGGTCGTAGGTCTGAGACATGGGCGCACCGTAGAATTCGTGATTGCCTAACACGAAGTGAACGACCCGTGGATAGCATGCTGCGGCTAGGGATTCTAGGTAACCGCAGGGATCTCCGGTTGCGGTGTCACCGGTGATCAGGGCTGCATCGTAATCCCTGCTGGAGAGTTCCTTTAAAAAGCGTGTGCGATTTTCGCCGGTGGCGCGATCAAGGTGGAGGTCGGTCAACCAAATCAACTTGGTCGGTGTGTGTGGGGATTTGTGGTGTCTTGTCATTGGCGGTGTGGGCGTGATGCCCTTCACCTGAATGACAGCCTAACATGGCCCGTTGTACAGTTGGTGCTGAAAAAACCGTGGATTTAGCGGAGATTTCGACAATCGGAAGATTTCTGCTGTACACCGAGGGGTTAAAAGCCGTGATAAGAGTAATGACTGACATTTTTCATTTCCAAGGCCGCGGGACCCGCGAAATCGCATCCGACAGAATTATCCTGATAGAATCTGATGAGGGCTCCGTGCTGGGCATCACCGTCCGCTACGGACAGGCGGAGTTCATGGTCGGGTACTGCCGCAAGGCGCTTGCGGAACGTTGGGGGATTTACTGCGACAATTTGTTTCGGCGGGCTTCCAGTCCTGATCTGAGCCGATCCTGGGCGGATCAGGTGACCGAAGGCGCTTTTATCTTCAGGAGCGTTCGTCTCCACTTGGCGCGGGAGGAGGAGTGGATGCGGTTGTCACGTTGACCGAAGTGATGATGTGTTGCGCATTGCTAGACGGTGCCGCCATTAGTAGGTATCGGCTGTTCGAAATGATAAAACTTCGTCATTGGTGATTGAGTCACCACCGGTGTGATTACACAGGAAAGATCCTCCCGAGCAACTTCCGGAACTCCGGCGAATGCTTCGGTTCGATCAAATGGCAAAGTTCGTGGGCCACTACCTGTTGCATGAATGCAGGTTCCTGGGTCGCCAGCATCCAGTGGAAACGCAGGCTGCCGGAGGGCGTGCAACTGCCCCAGCGGTTTCCCAACTCGCGCACTTGGAATGGAGGAACGCCAATTTTCAGAATCGTGGCATATTGATTCAACCATTCCGGCAACTGCGTTTCGAGGTGACTGCGGAACTTCTTTTTCATCAAACCATGGGCGCACTCTGTGGTGGCACCGTCCGGCAGATGAAGAATGAACTGACGGGCACGGACTTCCAGCCGGGGCTTGGCTACTCCACCGTTGAAAATCCGCAATTGATACTGCCTGCCGAAGAATCGGATGCTGGCACCCGACTGGAGGTGAGCCGGATAGACGGGTGAGTGGCGGCGGGCCAGATCCAGTTTTTGCAGGATCCATGCGCCTTTTTTCTCGATGTGCGGCCGGATCGCCGTCGCTCGCATTCCTGCCGGAGCCGCGACCTCAACCAAGGGACCACAAACCGTGATCCCAATGGTTTTTCGCTCCGACGAACGACGGATCGAATAGGGAACGTGAGCATTCCCGAATTGGATGGAGTCGTGTTGTACGGGCCTGCCCATGGTTATCTCGAAAGGTGGACACGGGCCAGTTCCATCAAGGATGCGACAAGCGGTTCGATGGCTTCGCCGGGAATCGAGTAGTCCATCCGCAAGCGGCGTTTGATAGCCCTCCGCATGTCGCGCATGATTTCCTCTTTGGTTTCCCAATCGATCACCGCGATTTCCCGGAGGTCGTCCAAGATCACCCGGGTTAGCTTGGGAATGTCAGTCTCGGGCTGCTCGGCAACGCTACTTTTATCCGGACCCTGAAGCGCTTTCTGGATGGCATGAAAAAACGGAAGCTCCTCCGCTTTAACTCCCTGCTTGCCGGCTTCCTGGTCGCGCTCACGCATCTCCCGAGCGAGTTCGCCTAGCAGACGGAATTCCGCCACGTCGTCGAGACGGCTGGCTTTTCGTTCCGTGATGATGCGCTCGAGCCGCTGGCTGAGGCTTTCGAAAAGCACCGGGTCTTCATGCAGCTTCACGCTGATCGTGTGGCGGATGGCATGCTCCATCCGCATGGCTTTGGCCCGTGGGCTGCGAAGCTTTTCGATCTCGGTGGAAAAGTTCTCACCGAGGATGTCCACCGGTTTCAGGAGCGGGATGATGTCCTCGCCCTTCACATGCCGGTCGATGAGCATGCGGATGCGTTCGGAACAATCGGGAATCGAAAGGTCGCTCTCGCGGAAGGCATTCTCGGCCTCCTTGCGAACGCGGCGATACCATGCCAGGTCGGTTAGGAAATCCAGGGCCCGCGGATCGGGGAGAAGTTGTTCCAACGAGCGGTAGTAGTCCCTGTAGCGTGCGAGGAAAATGGCGCGACGGTCGGCGGGTTCGATGGCTTCCAACCAAGGCTCGATGTCCTTGCGGGCGATATTCTTGGGAAAACAATCCACCACGTCGCGGTGCGTGGCGCGAAGACGGGCAAACGCTTCGTTTCCAAGGCGCTCGACCAGAATTTCACCCGGATCGATGTCCTCATGCAGACCCTCCAAGGCTTTGTCGAGAAACCCGGCCACACCCCAGTAATCGACTACCAGGCCCCATTCCTTATCGAGTTCCGGGCAGGGACGATTCACTCGGGCGATGGCTTGAAGGAGGTTGTGCTCTTGTAAGGGCTTATCGAGATAGAGCACCCGTTCAACTGGCGCATCGAAGCCGGTGAGATATTTGTCCGCCACCACCATCAACGCGAGTTTGTCCGGAGGATCGTTGAGGAATTGCTCGATGATGGCGGGTTCGTTGCCGAAGGTCCGCTTCAATGCCCACAAGGCATCCTCACCCTTCGGCGGATCGGAAATCAACAGCGCCACTTGCCCGGGCATCAGTCTTTCCAAGGCTTCGTAGTAACGCGCCGCGGCCTTTTGAGAGACTGCGGCGACCTGGCCTTTGAAACCATCCGCCATGAAATTTTCGCGGTAATGCTTTGCGATGTCGAAGGCAATCATCTCGATCCGGTCCACTGCTTCCGCGATGCGGCGCATGGTGACCTCTTTCTTCTTCACCTGCTCGCGCTGCTCGTCGGTGAGATGTGCCAGCTCGGCGTCGAAGATCGGGTCCAGACGTTTTCCCCACACGGCGAGGTCTGGCAGACGGCTTTCGTAGAGGATCGGCACGGTCGCACCATCCTCCACCGAGGTGGGCATGGTGTAGCGGTGGATGTAGCTGCCGAACTTCGCGAGCGTCTTGGGAATCGGCGTGCCAGTGAAAGCGATAAAACAAGCTTCCGGCAGCGCGTCGCGGAGCCGGGCGTTGAAGACGCCGTATTCCGTGCGGTGCGCCTCATCGATCAACACGATGACATTGCCGCCCTTGTGCATCGGCACGCCGATCTTCCGCTTGCCTTCGCGGGTGAGATCTTCCTCGAATTTCTGAATGGTAGTTAGGATGGTCTGGCCGGAGGGACCTTTGAGCATTTGGGCGAGATGGCGCACGCAGGTGGCCGCCACGGGATTTTCGAAACCGCAATTGCGAAACGTCGTCGCAATCTGACGGTCGAGATCGGTGCGGTCGGTGACAATGATCAGCGTGGGATTTTCCAGACTCCGCGCCCGCCGCAAGCGCAGCGCCAGCCAGAGCATCGTCAGGCTTTTGCCGCTGCCCTGGGTGTGCCAGATCACGCCGCCGCGCAGCCGGAGGGGGCCGCGCTTGTCATCGGAAACCCGATCCGCCGCGTCTTTCACCGCTTCCCATTGCTGATAGCGGGCAAGCTTCTTCACCAGACGACCGCCACGACGCTCGAAAGCGGCAAAACCCCGAAGAAAATCCAACAACTGCATCGGATGACACAGGCAGGCCAGCAATTCATCCTGTACCGTGGGGTCCCTGCCGAGAATCCTCCGCAATTCGTCTTTCTTAAATGGCCGCATGCTCTTCCATGGTGCGAAGTGCTTCAACTCCGTGGCAACCGCGCCGAACCGCGCCTGGTGACGGCTGAGTGCGATACAGAAATGCACCGTCTCGAACAAACGCGGCGCACCGGTTTCAGGGCGTTGATAGGCGAGTAGATCGCCCGCCGCTTTTTCCAGTGCCCGTGGATCGGCCGGATCCTTGCACTCGCTCACCACCAGTGGCAGGCCGTTGACGTGAATCACCAGGTCGAAACGCCGTTCACGTTGCGGGCCTTTGACGAGGAATTCATCCGTCACCAGAAACTCGTTGTTTGTCGGATCTTCAAAATCGAAAAAGCGCACGCTGCGGCGCATCGGCGGTTGTCCGGGTGAGGACGCGGCTTCCTCCACCGTCACCCAGCGGGAAAGCAGCGTGTGCATCCGTTCATTCGTCTCCAGCAAATCCGGCCCTGCCGCTTGCCGTAGGGCTACGATCGCCTGCCTCGCCGAAGGCTCGCCAAGACCGGGATTCACCCGCATCAACGACTTTTCCAAGCGCCCGACCAACCATGGGTCGGCGGCGCTTTCCCGCTCGGAAGCCAGCGCGGCTCCTGTCGTCGCGGAATAGCCCAGCACATCGCGGAGGAGGGCGAGAGCGGGTTCTTGGCAGTCGGTGCGTTCGGACATGAATGAAGTAGGCGTCTACGGTTTTTTCTGCCGCGCTTCGGCTTTCTTCTTCTCCTTCTGGATGAATTGCTGGAATTCCTCGGAGTCTCGTTGAACCTTATTCCGCGCGTGTTTCGAACTTCCTCCTCCCATTCCTCCCTGGATATAGTTGTGGTTGCCTTGAGACGGGTTCGTCTGCGGAAGGCTGCTACGTTTCATGCTCATATCTGTCTTCTTGTGGTTTAGAATCATCAAGCGCGGCTACTTGCCTCGTGTAACTCTCAACGCTCTGCTTGCCTCCGCTACGTCGTGGGCCAGTTGAGACCAGATGTTTGTTTGCGTGGTGGACACGGTTGGAAATGGAAGAAGCTTTTCAAAGCCGTTGCGGTTCCCTGCTTCGATGTGTTCGATTAATCCTGGCATGGATAGAGCGATTTCCTGATATTGGCTTTCCAAAATGGTGATCTCCAATCCGAGTTTGCAGAACAGGCCGGGAACGCCAGGATCGACTCCCCATTCCTTCGCCTTGTGCTTTGGCAATCGTTCGCTCGCCCAGGTGGTGTTCACATTCAAACGCGGTAGAAACGGGCCATTCATCGAATGCACCGGATAAACGGTCAGGCAAAAATCGTGGTAACTGTTGCCACTCGGCCCGAGGATGAAGACACCGCGTGGCGAGCTGCTGTGAACCTGACGGTTCTTCGCCCGGAATGCATCGGCGATCCAACGGTAAAGCGTGGTCTGGTGAAGTGTCATGGGTTTGGTTCTGCGTGCGGTCTTGGAAATCTTACGGAGCCTTCATGGTGAGGTAACGAATTGTCGCCTTTTTGAAGGCTTTCATGGTCAGGTAATTGAATCCACCTCCCACCGCGACACCTACCCCGAAAGGAATCAATCGATCTAGGGCGACTCCACCTCGCTTGGTGCCGTATTTGGTGAGCACTGTAGTACTCACGCGTTTGTTCACCGCCATAAGGATTGAGGCTGGAATGCGTTTCTTGAAATTCGCTTCCGCGATCTTCGTTCCGATCGGGATCGCTCCTGTTTTTGTTAGTTGGAGTGCATTCGTCCATAGACCCATACAGATCAAAGTGTCTTGAATCAGCGTGTCTTTACCCTTCCGGCCCATGCAGGCGCTGAGGGCGAAAACCAGATACGATTGATTCCTTACCATGAGCGCGATGTCGGTCATGGTCGCGCCCGATTCCACGCCAATTTGAACGACTGTTCCCAAGCCAGGAATAGCTCCGGGCAAAGCAAGTGCCGCACCTTGGGACGTGTATATCCAGACAATCTTGTCCCCGACGTAGTCCGCCAACGCACCCGCATCGAGTTCCGGGTTGGCGGAACGAACCTGCTCCACCCATTCCTCGACAGCGGCGTAGTCGGGCGAGAGCTTTTCAATGAGACTGAGGACAATTGCTTCCATGGTTATCGTTTTGCAATTGTTGTTATAGCGGTTTTCATCAATTCCATCATGCGGTCTTCAAATCGCCTCTGCTCCCGTGAAGATTTGGATCCATCGAGATCATCATCCGGTTCCCTATGATTCTGTCCCATGAAGTAGCTGTCTGCCTTCTGCTTTAGAATCTCACGCATTGCGGGATCATCATTAAGCTTCTCTAGGTAAGGTTCGATGGTGGCCAGCTCGATCTGGAGTCTGCGATTCCGCTTCTCTGCTTCGCGATGTTTAGCTGATTCTTTTGCGCAATAATAGGCTGGAACCAAAAGCGCTAAACCAACACCAACCCGGAAGAGCCCCATTTCCCAGCGGAAGTTGGGCGTCGTGAGCGACTCCACCACATGATAGATCACGTAACCCATTACCCCAAAACAGATCAGTGCCAGAACCCGAAGAGTCTCGGCCGAAATAAGTTCCCGAGTGGCCGTATTCTTGTAGTGGCCGCTAACACCGGAAGCCGCCACAATTCCCAGGATTTCTTTTGCCCGAGCCTTGTGCTTTTCCATTTCTGCGAGGTGCTCGTCCGCACTGGTTTGGGTGGCTTTTAAGAGAGCATCAAGCTTCTCGTCTGCACCCTTTGTCCAGTCCTGCAGAGATTGCTTCCGAATGTCGCTTTCCTGCGTAAAGAGATTGCTGCGCTCCGTTTGGCTGGTCTGAAATGCTTGGGATTGGGTCGTCACAAGGTCATCGACGCGTGACTTCTGGGCTTCAAACTGAGTCTTAAATGCTTCGATTTGTGCGCCGAGCTCAGCAATCTGAGAAGTGAAAGCTTCATGCGCCTTGGATATTTCAATCTCTTTGTCTTTGATCGCCCTGTCCTGCTCTTCCAGTGATCTAATCGTCTCTTCAGCCTTTTCGCAAAACTTGGCGAACGAATCGGCAGCCTCTTTTGATTTGATCTTGAGACGAGGGATGAATGCGCCTCTGAATTGATCCAAAGCGGTATCCGCGGCCGATTCCAGATGAGCAATTGCCCGGGTGGCATTGAACTGATCCAAGCCTGCCTTTAGTTGATTCACCGTCGCTTGGGCGACGTTCATTGCTGAGGGCGTCCATATCGAGGGATCGGTATGACCAATAGTCTGAGCAACGAAGGAAGAGACGCGAAGAAAACGGGCGAAGGCATCCCTGCGTGTTCGTAGTGTCTCCAGATCATCGCTGACTTCTCCTTCCGAATACTTTGGCAACCGCACCTGCTCAATTGCAGTCCATAGATCGCTCAGTGACGCTTGTAGAGGATGCTGTTTGAATCTCTCGCGGAATGCTTTCATGATGTGTTAGGAGAAGAGTTGCTGGCAAATCGCGGCCTTGGTTTGGCGGAGGGATTTGACGAGGGATTTCGATTGTTCGATTTGGCGGTCGAGGGTGGTGAGGAGGCTGGCGATACGGCGTTGTTCTTTGATGTCGCTGGGGATGGGGACCCGAATTTCGGCAAACTGGTCGTAGTAGAGGCGGAGACGGTCGTTGGTGAGGCCTTGGGAATAGCGGTGGAAGAGGCGGATGGTTTCGGGGAGCTTGAAGAGGTAGCTGCCGAAGAGTGGATCAATTCCGGCGAGCGGCTTGAGCACGACGTAGGCAGGACTAACGAGGCCTTTGAAAGGGGCGAGGCCGGAGACGCCCTGCCACATGCGCATCATGTTGTAGGCGATGTCGTGCTTGTGGGCGAGAAGGTGATCTTCCGGGGTGAGTTCGGAGGCGACGCGGCGGCCGTGCTCCTCGCGATCCACCATGCCGTCGTGCATGGTGACAGAGAGGGTGGGCAGTCCGGGTTTGCCGGATTCCTTGCGCTCGGCAAAGAGTTCGCCGAGAGCGTGTACTTTGAATTTGGTGCGGGTTTTCGGGTTTGGAAGAAGGAGGCCCTGCATCAGCGCCGCCTTTGTCCGACTCAATTGAGACAAAATCTGTTGGGTCGCCGAACTAGATGCATCAACGGATTGTAGAAAATCAGCTATGATCTTTTGGCGCTTTAGAGGTCGAACAGGAATTTGAAGCCTCAGCAAGTTTTGAATATTGATATTGCTCTGACTAACACCCTTTGTCGCAAGTGCTCGAATCTTGGCCTGCCACTTTTCCGAAATTAAAAGCTGAGCGAGATAGCGAGGCTCAATTTTTGAGCAATCTGGTTCCATTCGGATGAGATACGAAGCAAAAACTGCCTTTATAGGCCGATCAACAAGAGCTGTTTTCCCCACAAGGGCATAGCTGTTGGTTCGATTGAAAAGAATGTCGTTTTGCCTGACCAAATATGAAGCTTCAACTGATGAAGAGAGCGTAACGAATTTGAGGTCAGTTGAATCGATCTGCCCTCCGTCGAGATTATTCATCCGAAGGCACGCTACCGTGCCGCTATCGGACAAGCTCTCCGATAGACCATACTGCGTGTTGGTTATGACATCCCGAAGCCGAAAGTATTCCACTTTCTCCTCGGATTGAGTCCCTGCATTAACAGAGCGCTTAGCCGGCATATCCAAATTCCTTGAGTAGTTCGTCCATTTTGGCCTCGGCTTCGTCACGTTGCTTTTCGAGGTGGCGAAGTTTTTTTAACTCGGCTTTCACGTCGAGGCGTGGCGGCGGGTCTGAGGCATCGACGTAGCGGGTGATGTTGAGGTTGCCCTTGTGGTCTTTGAGGATGTCCTTCACCGCGACGATGGCGGTGTGTTTTTCCAGACTGCTGCGGGTGCCGCCGGCGGGAGCGGGATGGGTTTTGTCGATCCATTCCACGAGGGCCACATCGGCGGCGAGGATTTCCTGTTCACGGCGGTTGAAGTCATCCTGGATGCGGTCGCGGATTTCGCGGCCTTCATTCTTGGCTCTGGCGAGCTGGCGCTTGAGGTGGCGGTGCAGCGCGGTAGTCCACACGCCAGAGATGCCAAGGCCCGTGGGCTTCACCTTCTTCGGATCGGCCCAGGCATGATAGATGGCGGCGATGCGGAGGATGTCGGCGGGATCGAGGAAGTTGCGGGATTTCCCGATGCGGTAGAGGCCCTCGCCGGAGGCGTCGATGAAAAGGATGTGACCCTTGCGTTCCTTCGGTTTGTTCCAGTTGCAAATGACAAGCGCGGCGGGAATGCCGGTGCCGAAGAAGAGCTGGGCTGGCAGGCCGATGACGGCCTCAATGAGATCTTCCTTGAGCAGCGACTCGCGGATCTTCGCCTCGGAGCCACCGCGGAACAGCACCCCGTGCGGCAGGATCACTCCCGCCATGCCGCGACGTTGCTTCACGATTTCCACCATGTGCAGGAGGAAGGCCATGTCGCCCTTGGTCTTCGGCGGGATGCCGCGTTCGAAGCGCTTGTAAGGATCGGACTCAGCGACGTCTCCACCCCAATCCTTGAGGGAGAAGGGAGGATTGGCGATGACACGATCGAAGGCATCGAGCACGCCGTGGGTGGTGAACTTGGGATTGCGGATGGTATCGCCGGCACGGATGTCGGCATCCGGGAAACCGTGGAGCAACATGTTCAGGCGGCAGATGGCCCAGGTGCCGACGTTTTTCTCCTGGCCAGTAAGAGTTAGGTTTCGGGGGTTTCCTCCACGTTCCTCGATATGACGGCCGCACTCGATGATCATGCCGCCGGAGCCGCAGGTAGGATCGTGGATGCGCATTTCCTCCTTGGGATCGAGAAGTTCCACCAGCAGGCGGACGGCGCCGAAGGGTGTATAGAATTCGCCGCCCTTTTTCCCGGCGGTCTCGGCGAAGCGCTCGATGAGGTACTCGTAGCAGTTTCCTAACACATCTGGTTCCAGCAGGTCGCGGTTACCGAGCGGGATCTTGGAGAAGTGGCCGAGCAGGCGCTGCATCAGGCCGTCCATGGTGGCGGCATCGCCGAAGCGGCGTTCGTCATTGAAGCGGACGCCGGCGAGCACGCCGCTGAGATAGCGGGAGTTCGTGTCCTCGATGGCGACAAGCGCCTTGTCGATGGCTTCGGCACGATTCTCCGCTACCTTCATCAGCGACGGCCAACGGGACTCGGCGGGCAGGTAGTAAGCACCATCACTGTATTCATCCGGGTCCTCGGCAATTTTATCGGCTTGCTTGAGGGTTTTTCCGGCCTTCTGCCATTCCTGCAGGATTTGCTCGCGACGCTCGAAGAACACGTCGGATAGACGCTTGAGGAAAAGCAGTGAAAGGATGTGGTTCTTGAAGTCTGAGGCATCGACGGCACCCCGGAGGATGTCGGCGGCGCCCCAGAGCTGGCGGTTGAGTTCTTCGCGGGTGAGCATGGGAGAGGGAAAGTTTGCGGGTGTTCAGGGATCAGTTTGCAAAAATGGCGGAGAGGAGCTGACATCCGGTGTCGGTGATGCGCCACGCTTTCCGTCGGAAAGCATTGTACCACGATCCGGAGTCTCCAGAGTGTTGGAATGTAGTTGGGCGGCGGGTCTCAATGACCAACCCCCGCGTTTCAAGTTTCGTGACTTTCTGGATTATGGGGTCGAGCGTGACGCTCCAAAGGGCATCCGCGTTAGGATCTCCTCCCACTCTCTCCCACTGATCCACAGTAGTCGTCCCAGAAAGCTGATCTCCCGTGCAGACTCCGGTGCGGTTGTTGAAGTGCTTGAGAAATTTGATGTCAGACGGAGTGAGAGCCTCCAACGTTTGCAGCAGTGAGCGAACTGAATCTGAATCATCGGTGAGCTTGCCGGTGATGGCGGCTACATAGAAGTCGGCGAATGCTTGGCGTTTTTCCTTGTGGGGCTCCCGTGATGAAGCTGCCACGACTTCTTCCAATAGTGCCACCTGTTCTTCGAGATCCAAGAGCCGACCCAAATGGTTTTCCTGAAGTGCTTCGACCGAGGTAAGTCTCGCATGAATGGCAGTGATGAATTCCTGGATCCTCTGTTTGAATTTGTGGCCTTCGTATTCCGACCAGCCTTGAGCGACCATGGCGAAGGGATTGGGACCTGCCGGAATGGAGGGCATGCCAACGAGCATTGTCCGCAGGCTTGCTCCGATCAGTGATTTGGTGTCGTCATTCATGGCGGTGGAGGTGGAGCCTTAGAGGTTACTGTTGGAGAAAGCGGGTGGCACAGGCGGAACATACTGGCCCGAAATATTGGCCGTGAACGCCGTGGGCGGCTCGTCCGTGCGCGCGCAAACTGTCTGGTGAAATGTGCTCAGGGCATCGCTGGCTGTGCTTGATGCTTCTGCTGGTGTGATGTGAGCAATTGCTTCTGCTGGTGTGATGTGAGCAATACTGGAATCTCCAAACCTGCGTTTGGCTGCATCAAAGACCTTGCCGTGGCATTTTCTAACGACATCGAGAAACGAGGTCGTGGTTTCCTCGACAAATTCCGCGAGGTAAACGAAGTCACCGTCCTTGATGTCGCTCCACACCGAGGATTTGTGCCATTGCCCATCCGTTCCCTTTTCGCTCGCGATTCGCGGTATTTTCAGAATTCCGTCGGCGTCAGTCGTGTGCGGTATCTGGGGAGTGTGGATGATGTGATGCCGTTGCTCGTAGAAGCTCCGAAGTTCTTCGAATAGGTTTCCCAACGGCCTCAACGCCGTATCCATTCGGACGAACATATCAAAGATGAAACCAAGGTAGCTTCCGTAGCGGAAGAGGCGGTCTTCGGCATCCTCGAATTGTTCGTAGGTCCGCACTTCGCCCATGGAATCAACGATTTTCTCTGAAAGTCTGGTGAGAAGCAAAAGCTTCCGAGCGAACGAATAGTGGGCTTGATAGAATTCCTCCCGGGCGCGCTCCAGTTCAGGTGATAAGCCAGGCATATCCAAAGGCTTCGCCGGGCCAGACTGCTTTTTCCCAATGAATGCAGCCCACACCGGCTCATAGCTGGGAAGCGTAGCGCGAATCCAGTCGGCATTACGGCGTTCGAAAGTGTCGCCTTGTTCAAGTTTGAGAGTCATGTTTAAAGAGGATTTAGCCGCAGTTGAGATGCGCTCGGTGTTAGTCCAGATGGATTTGGACTTGTTGTCCGGCCTCCGGCGGCAGGTAGTCGAGCGCAAGCAAGAGTTGGGAGACGAGTTGCTTTCCCGGGATGAGGCCAAGCTTGTTGGCTATGAAAAAATCCAAGTCGATGGTCGGGTCTTTTCCGATAATCTGAATGGTCTGGTTGGAATCCGAGGCGCAAACGGCGAGGAAGTTCCGAAGTTCCTGTGCTAGACTTCCGGCCAGTTGAGAACGATCCAAGTGCATGGTTTCCACAGCATTGGGATCAAGGAGAGTTGCCAGTTGCCGGACCGGAAGAGCGTTCAGTGCCGAGCGGACATCGTCCCAAAGTGAATTGTTTGGCATGGATGCCCCATCAATGTCTTCGGTAATTAAAAGTTGTCCGCTGGGATGCGGTATTTGAATGAGAATGCGTGGTGATGAAGCTTTCATAGGGCGGAACGCGATTTCGCGGGCGAGGATCAGGCGGGTTTCAGCGGCGGCGAGGGCGTGGTGGTGGGCGATGGCAGCGATTTGGAGTAACTCAACGGCTTTCATCTGATCCTGCCAGGATGGCACTGGGATCATTACATCGGCGATGGAGCTGGCGGTGAGGTTGAGCTGGCCGGTGGTGGATTGTGAGCTGCCGATGAGGGCGGCGCGGCCTTCGGGGTGGCAAAACCAAGCATGAAGGAAGCGCGGATGGATTTTTGCGGAGCGGGCTTGGATCCGGATAAGGTTGGCGGCGAAAAGCCAGCGAGGCTCCCACTCGGCGGAAAGGTAACCGCAGCGGATGTTCCCGGGAGTGGCCTTGGCGGTGATGAGGATGTCCTGAGGGCGAAGGCGGTATTTATCTTCCGGGCTGGTCAGGAGTTTCGCCGGCTGGACCATGGAGGGATCGGATCGCAGTTCGTCATCCCCACGGAGTGCCCAAGGCATGAAGACGGACTCCCCTCCGTCCAAATCTGATGAAGCCAAGAACGGGATTCCCGTTTGGATCGTGGCTAACTCGGAAAGTGGACGGAGAGGAGCGGTCATTTCGGATCAGTGTTCCCGGTCCTTCGGCGGACTTGGATCATTGCCAGGGGGGATCGTATCCTTGCTGCGGATCTTGCCATCCAATCCTTTGGTAATGAGTTCACCACCTCCAACGTTGCGCAGGTGCTGACGTGCAGCGTCCTCAGCTTTGCGCTGGGTGTCGTAACTGCCTGCCGGGCGCTCCGCGCCAAGCCGCTTGTCTCTCCAATTTCCGTCCCCATCCCGGTAGACGATTCGATCTCGATCTTTCATGGTCGTAACTTCCCCCTTGGCGACCTCGGGTGCCGGATCGAAAACCACACGCGCGGTTTTCTTGACCATCCCTCCTGCGGTGGTTACTCATCGGTTGCAACACTCGGTAAGTCGGACCGCCTTCGGGAAACCCGGCACCCGCAGCCGCCTCCCTTGGGAAGCGGCTGTGGTCGTTTTTGGGGTATGAGTGGACACTGAGATCTCCCGCGCCTCTCGTCAATCAAAATTTTCGTAGGACGTTTCTGAAAACAGAATAAAATGTTGTTTGTAATGTCATTTTTAATATTGTCCTCATTTGTAATCGTATTGATGGCGTTTGTAATCGTTTTGAAACCATTTCTCAGAGGGCGATCCCTTTGTGGCATTTATTTTCATAATTAAAATATTCACAAAAATGCCATTTGTAATCGTTTTGAAAGAATTGTAATTAAAAACGCATGGAAACACCCGAAAGTAACCCAGTCGGATACCTGTGGCTGGCCGAACATTTTGGAGTGGTCACCATGCCGCACTGGAGAGAGAGCCGGGTGCTCGTCAAAGGAACCCGGCGGTTGGTGGAAACGGACGGTCGGCAGGTGGAATACCTTCCGGCGGCCCAAAATCCGGGGGAGAACGTCTTCGCGCATTTGGAATTTGCCCTCCGCAAGGAAGGGATGCATCTGGAACTACTTCGGAAAGTGCTGGTTCTAGTCCCGCCCAAAGATGCCGCTGACTACGTTCGCAGCACGCCAACCGGGCGATATTCCCGGATTGTGTGGTGGCTGTTCGAGACGTTTACCAACGTCCGACTGGACTTGCCGGATGTGCAGACGGGAAACTACGTGGATTTGCTCGATCCGGAATTTTACGTGACCGGGCCGACTCGGAGGGTCAAGCGCCAGCGGGTGAACGTGAATTTACTGGGCATGGTCGATTTCTCTCCAATGGTCCGCAAGAAGGGCTTGGGAGCGTGGGATGAGGCGGAAATGCGGAAGCGCTGCGAGGAAATCGTGGGTGAATATCCGCCGGAAATTTTCGAACGCGCCGTCCGCTACCTTTACGCCAAGGAAAGCAAAAGCAGCCACGAAATTGAGCGGGAAACTCCCGATCAGAAGCGGGCGGAGAAATTCATCGGGCTCTTGGAACAAGCCTGGCACAGGGATTTCATCTCGAAGCCTGCGCTGGTCGAGCTTCAGCAGGCGATTGTCGAGCCTCGATTCGCCAACAAAGGGTGGCGCAGTGAAAAGGAGAACATCATCGACAGGCAGGTTTACGTGGGGGAGACGCTGGGGCCCGGTTTGGAGCGTGTTCACTTCGCCGCGCCAAAACCCGATGACTTGGACGGGTTGATGAGCGGCTTCATCATGATGTCGTGGTTGGCAATAGAGGGGCCGCCGGGCGAGCGCTGGGAAACTCATCCGACGCCCACCTTGGTTGCTGCGGCTGTTGTTTCCTTTGCCTTTGATTTCCTCCACCCTTTCTCAGACGGCAACGGTCGGATTCATCGATTCCTTCTGCATCATGTTCTGGCACGCCGCGGATTTGGCCCCAATGGGATCATCCTGCCAGTTTCCGCGGTAATCTTGAATCGCCCCCGTGAATATGACCATGCCTTGGAAAGCTTCTCGAAGCCACTAATGGAGCGGGTGGAATACACCTTGGACGACCGGCAGCGGATGACGGTGACAAACGATACGGTGGACTTCTACCGTTACATCGATTGCACGGAGCTGACGCGGATCACCATCGATTTCATTCGTGAAACTATCGAGACCGAGTTGCCTGGAGAACTGCGATACCTCACGATGTATGATGACATCCGAGCGAAGATGCGCGACATCATCGAGCTACCGGACCAAATCGCCGGTTTGTTCGCGACGTTAGTCCGGCAGAACGGTGGAAAGCTCTCGAAACGTAAACGCGAACTGCCGGAGTTCGTGACGCTGACAGCGGGTGAGATTGCGGCGCTGGAAGAGGTGGTTCGCGACGGCTTGGCGATACCTGCCGATTTCTCGAAAGGTAGCTCGGATGCGCTTTAGACCAACTTCTGACGATAGCAACACTGCGGTTCGATGGGAAGTCGATCCGTCACAGGATCCTGCTAGAGGAGGATGCCTACGAATCCCTCTGAATCCATCGACTCGCGCTTCTAGGTAAGGGACACAATCGGCAATCCGCAGGAGCCATTAAACCAAACCCTCCCCCGCCTTCCCCTGGGGGGACGGGAGGGGGAGAAGTCCCTGGGGGGATTTAGGGGCGAAAAGGAGTAAATGACCTCAGTACGAAACAAGGCCCGGACCGTTTCCGGTCCGGGCCTTGCGACGAATTGAGCTTTTAGGCTCTTATCGTCATTCCCTCCCCCAGGAGAGATCTTTTATTACGGCTGACCTTCTGCGTCGCGGTCACGGGCGGACGGGGGCAGCCGCACGGATTTTGTCGCGGAGAGCCATTCCTACTACATTGCCGAGCAGTTCCCACGCGTACTCCGGTTCAATGGAGCGCACGGTTTCTTCTAACGGACACAGCGCGTCCAACTCGTCTCCGTCCATGCGCTCCAAAAAGCGATCGATCGGTGCGGGTTGGCGGCCGAGGCGAAGCGTGTAGCTGGGATACTTCACGCCCATTGGCTGCGTCTTTTCGATACCGACCTGCACGCCAGTGACTGGATCGAGCGGGTCGGAGATGAGACCAAGGGCTTCGTCGCGTTCTTGCACAAGGCGAAGCAAGCGATGCCCCAAACCCCCTTCGGTTCCGTTTCTCGATCCATCGTAAGCGTTCGCCAACAGGATGCGGGCGACCATCTTGCCATCCTCCTCGACCAGCATCCAATAAGCAGCAACCGGCGAGGACAACAGGCGGAATCCCTCCGGATTCTCCTTGCGGAACAACAGCTCAGGGTGGTGTTTTAACAGCCAGTCGTAAGCGATGCTGAAGACGCTCTTGCCGCCGGTGATGGATTTCGCATGCCGGCCGCCAGGGTGACCTACCGCATTGATACGGAGCATGAAACCCTTGCTTCCGCGCAGAGGCGGAACCAGACGGAACCAGGTCGCACCAGCCGGAAACTGGAATTTACGCGCTTCAAACTCGGGCTTGAGAATCAGATCCTCATACTTCGATGCAGGCTTGCCTACGGTGGACAATGTGGCACCCGTGTAAGGGGTGATGGATTTTTCGAATTCAATTACTTTCTTCATATTCTATTTATTTTCTGTGGGTTGGGTTCGCCGACTCCAGCTTGCTTGATCTGGATTCTTATCGGACAAATGGAACTTTCCTTATCTCGTCCGAGGCTCCCGAAAGGGGAAAGCCTCGCGAGTCGAATCAGGCGGCAGCCTGGGCACACAGAAGCTTCAGAATATCGCCATCCCTTCCCCGCAATCCACCTCGGGAGCCCGGGCGATGGGTTTGAGTGGAGAAGCCTCAGGCCGGAAATCCGCGATTTCCTGACGTTCCGCCACCAAGGTCAGAAGAAGGATCTCTTCAAAAAAGCGGGTTCCCTGTTGCAGGCGCACCGCATCGTCGATCTTAGAGCGAGCGAGGACAGAAAAGCGCTCGCGCCACAGCTCCGGCATCTGGCCGACCAGGGAATCTAGAATCTGGAGATAATCTCCGCGCAACAGCGGCGGAATCGCAATAATGTTGGCTCCAAAGCGGGCGGATAATTCTCGCGGCAGAGTTTCGGCCAAGTCGTTGGCATCGGGAAGCTGAGGTTGGGATTGATTCGGGAGAAACCCCATCGCGGGTTGGGTCTGTTTCTCCCAGAAATGTTGAAATGCCCCGACACCGATGATCATCGTTTTGCTCCGCAAGAAGTCCTCGGCCGCAGCGAGCCGGTTTTCCGCCATGACTTCGCCATCCATGTCGGTGAGACCACGCGGGATCCTCCAGTCCAGCAAATCGAAGACTTCAGATCTCAAGTAAGTGGTCCAGCTGGTGGTATCGTTCACGCCGACTTTGTCGATTTCATCTATGATGATGACGGCGCCATGCTTGCCCGCGCACCCTTCCAAAAACTGGAAGATGCAGGACCACGTGTGCGCAGCTCCACGCTGAGAGGACCCGAGTAAAGACCACGTGGAAATATTGACGTAGTAAGTAGGAACGCCCATCTGGCTTCCGACGGCCCGAGCCAGATGGGTTTTCCCAACCCCGCTGGGGCCGAGAAGGCAGACGTTGGTGCGGAGTTGGAGGGGAAACTGGGATCGCTCGACCAGGAAGGTCACTTTGGCTATGGCCGAAAGGGTATCGAAGGCTTGAGCCTGGTGGGGCAGGATGTTGGGTGTGTTCTGGGATTTCATTAATTGTTTCATGCGTGAGATTTTCGTATTTGAACCGGGACGTGTAGGGCGGACACGCCGTGCCTGGCTCCCGGTAAGTTGCGATGTGATTGAAGTTCAGTGTCTTCAGGCAGAGGGCTTATGATCCCGAAGCCCGGCATCTGTTGGCTGTCCGCAAAAAAGGCAAAAATGCCATTTTGCTCCGCAAGTGGGGGTTCCCGACAGGGAGCCGCGACGAAAGACACCCAGCGCCAGTGTTTTAGGTAATGAGCCCCGGCAACCCCGTTTCGGGGAAACGGCCAAAAAACACGCCCGGTCAGGAGTAAGTCTATCGAATGGCGGAGACGGATTGGATTATGAGTCGGTAAATATCTTCAGGAAATACCAGTCTCGTCGGAACCTGGACTTCAACGAAACCAATATTGGTATTTGTTCTTGTAAAATACCAATACCCGAGGGATCATGGGACATGAAGGAACCGAAATTGAACCGCCATCGAGAGTTGATCCACCGAATCCACCGGGGGAAAAAATCGATTCGGCAGACTTGGATTGCTTTGAACGCCGAAGGCGTGGTGGTTGCCTATGACACTCTCCGGGAGTGGCTGGGCAAAAACCCGGGGTCAGCTGTGATCCCCAAGCTAGGAAAGGGCCGGCGCAGAACGCCCGAGTCACCGCTGTTTCGCCTACTGCCTCGGAATGCTGAAGAGATTTCAGCAAATGATCCGTCTACCGCACTGTTCACCACGTTCTTACCCTGTCCGGACGACTTCAGGATACATGTGCTGATGGAGGCTTTGGCGGCGTCCGGGGTGGACTTTGACCCGTGCGCAGAGTTTAAGGATTTGTTGATTCCTGGCAGGCTGCTGGCGCAACTGGGAGATTTGGAAATCTGTCTTTTGACCTACCTGCTTTCGGATATGCAGCCCCCGGTTGGTCAGCCAGAACGCGGCTTTCCGGATTGGGCGAAAATCCTGACCATCCGGGCAGCCAAGCTGAAGGCCAGATTCAGGGCAGGCAGCGATGCGACCGTAGCCGAGCTGCGGGCAATCATGAGGGGCGGCTGATACTCTGACAAACGGCCCCGGTTGAACCTGCAGGTTGAGGTGCCGGGTGTTCGCTCGGCCGCTCGATTTTCTGCGTCGGCATCGGCAGTTGCCGACAGATCGAGGCGGTGGAATCAGCCGGTATTCACCGGGATCGGGGTTCGGGGCGGAGCCCTGAAGTGGGCTCGCCGGCGATGCCCGCTAAGCCGACACTGCGTCGCAAGCAGCCATCGGAGATCAAGGGTGGGGCAAGGTAAAAGCCACATAACGCAGTTATGGCAGCTTTTCCTTGCCCCCCTCTTGGGTTTAGTTAGATGAAAAAGTTGACATAATTTAAATTTCAACCCATTTCATTGTATGAGCGCGAAAAATAGGCGACCGGACGGCCAAAGGAACCAAGCTGGAGGGCGCGGGCAAGGTGCTCTGGCGAAAGCGCACAAAACCATTGGTTCCTTCAATGCGTTCCGGCATTTGGGAATAGTGGCCTTTTTGGAACTCCACGCGGAGGAGCAGAGGATGGGGCATACCAATGCCAGGCGTATTCGAAAAGGGATGTCGCCGTTGCAGCCCACGGCGATTCCCTTCGAGGACGAGGATACGGCGATCAAAGCTTTGGATAGCGAAGCCGATGACCGCGAAGTGTTGATGGTCGACGATCTCAGGCTGATCGTAGGATTGCGCGTGTATGACCGGCAGCCCGATGGCAGTCCGGTCGGCAGGTCAGTGAGTGGCGAAGAGTTCGTCGCCACTCACTCCAGAATCCGACAGGAGCGGGAAATATATCGGGAGGGTGGAAAGATGGTGCGGGTCGGCGAGGTGATGGGCGTGCGGAAGGGGAAATACATGGAAGCCCCAGGGTATGTTAACATGGTATCCCGCACCGTGAAGGAGCGTAAGGCACCGGGTGTCTTGAAATCCATCATGGTTCGTTGTATGCCGCACGAGGCCGAGATAGCCGGCCCCCTGCTAAGTTCAAAATCTTTGGATGCGGCGATGGATCAGGCGGTGGCGGAGTTCGCGGCGGCGACGGGTTGCGAGATCGTTTCAGCCGCAGTCCACCGCATGTACAATGGTGATCTTCACATCCACATCCAGTACACCATGGTGATCGGTGGTTTGGAGAGTAAAGCGATGCTGGGTCGGCGTGCATTGAATGCATGGAAGAAAGAGGCCGTAAAGATGGCTCGGGAGGCATTGATGGCGGATAAAGTCAAAATACTGAATTCGAGTGCCGTCGGCGCGCAGAAGAAGCGTTTGATTGCGGAGGGGAAATTGACTCCAAAGCCCGAGGCACAAATCGAATATCGGAAGTTCAAAGGCCTCCGTTCCCTTCGCGAGGATGTAATCCTGGGTTACAGCTTTCGCCAAAAACTCAATTTGGTGAGACTTGCCGAGGACGCAGATGACGCGGTATTGGCGGATCACGTGATCAGACGCAACGACGAACGCGCACGTTTTCGGCCAATTGCTCAGTGTGAGGATTCGGACTTGGAGGCGAAATATCTAGATCTATGGCTGGAAAGGACTTGGCGGAGGCTGGTCAAAGCACAGCTTCCTGCAGAAGCCTTGGAAAAAATTCGGGTCACAGGTGTGGAAGCCGCCCGAGACTATGCGGATTACGGCACGGTCAGGGTCGAACAAGATCACATCGAGTGGCGAAAAAAGGAATTGGCGCTCGTGATGGAGAAGGCTGC
The DNA here is from genome assembly GCA_041179105.1 of Verrucomicrobiota bacterium. Taxonomy (GTDB): domain Bacteria; phylum Verrucomicrobiota; class Verrucomicrobiia; order Verrucomicrobiales; family Akkermansiaceae; genus Luteolibacter. Next base: position 37,175 of record JBEGUC010000004.1, read on the forward strand.
TTACGACGACTTCTTGCTGGCGTCCTACGAGGACGAACTCCGTAGGCACGCGGAGATTACCACTCAGCAACAAATTGCGGAGATGGAAGAGCAGGTTGCCATGTCCCGCAAATCTGCCGAGGCCGCGGAGGAGTCGGTAAAGGCCGCGAACCGTGCGGAAGCAGCGGCCCTGCTGCAGGTGGAGGCGATGAAAAAGGAAGTCGCAAAATTCTGCGATTTAGCGGAGCAGGCTGAGAATTCCGCGAAGCTTGCGGAGGCAGCGGCTGAGCAGCAGGTGGAGACAATGAAAGAACAGGTTGCCGAGTTCAGCAACTCAGCCGAACAGGCGGAAAAATCAGCCGAGTCAGCAAAGAGTGCGGAGGAAGCGGCGTTGCTGATGGCTGACAGGATGAAAGAGCAGGTTGCCACGTTTCGCAAATCTGTCGAGGCGGCGGAAAAATCCGTAGGGGATGCGAAGAGGGCGGAGGCAGCAGCCCTGCAACAGGTGCGGACGATGGAGAAGCAGGCTGGTGATTTTATCAAATCTGCTGCCGAGGAGGCAAAGCTATCCGTAGAGGCAGCGAACAGGGCGGAGGTCGCTGCAGTTCTGCGGGCGAAGGAAATGGCGGAGAAGGTTGAGCAGTTTGCCAAATCAGCGAATGACACCGCCGACATCCAAAAACTTTTCCAAGCAATCCTCGATGAACCAGCGGTCAGGGCTTTGTTGGAGACGATCGACGAACTGTGGCAAAAGATCGTGGAACTTGCCGCACAGGTTGGCCTCCATCTGGGCGGGCCTGAGGATAAGAAACCGATTAAGGTTGCGGATGCTATTAAGGATTCGAAAACCGAGGGAATGAAGATGGAATAAGGCAAAGGGAGGCGACGAGAGCGCCCATAAACTTGGAGCGGAGGCGTGTTTAGGACTGAGTTTGTGGCTGCGTGTTTGGCTTTGTCCAAACCGACTGAGCGTTCCCAGCCATTTCGCCAATGCCTTCACCAGTGCCCCGTCACAAGGAAGGAGGCGATGTGCATTCCTCCCCCCTCATTCACCTTGGCCCGTATCACGGTTGAGGGTGGACCCGGGTATCAGTGTGATTTCTTGAGATGCTCCGTAAGGATACGATCCACCTCGGCAATGGCTTCCTTCGTCTGGTGCGCGCCGTGATTGGAGGGGACCATCAATTCCGATTTGGCTCCGTTCTGGTGGCTGCTCCAGTAAGCGACCACGCCGTCGCTGGAGTTGGGCGCGTTGCCTTTCCCTCGGTCGCCCGCGATGGTGTGATAGGGGATTCCGGGGCTGATCGGGACATCATTGAGAGCGACGACAAAGTCGTTATTAGGCGCAAGGGTGTCGACACTGTCCGGGAAGCGTGCGAGATGCTGAACTCCAGTCGAATTTCTAACATATCGAGCGTCATCAATACCCACACTGATCAGCGTCTTGGGAATTTCCACCAGTCGGGTGAAGACCTTGCCGAGCAGGTTCGTCGCCAGATCGCTGCCCCGGTGGGGAGTGGAAATGAAGATCACGCGTCCGATCTCCGGGCGATGCGAAAAGATCGATGACTCCGTGAGAATGTGTTTGTGCTCCGGTGTGACTTCCATTTTCTCGGGAGGCACGGTGAACATTTTGTCCCAAATCCGGCGTTTGCTGTCGGTGATGAGCACGCGGCTGATGCAGCCGCCCATGCTATGGCCGATGACCACCATCTTCTTGTCCGATGGATAGCGTTTTTCCGCTTCGTCGAGTTCCTTGCGCATGATGGCCGCAGAGTACGGATAGGGATAGCCGCTTGGATAACTGTAAAGCCAAAACTGATAGTTGTCGCGGATCAACGGATCGGCCCGCAGGTGATTGAGAAGCGGAAACCAAGTCGTCGGCGATGATGCCAGCCCGTGGACGAGCAGGACCACGGTCTTTTTCGGGTTGTAGGGTTCGAGGCGGGCGACCTTGGTGGTCCCCGCAAATTTCGCCGGATGGAGAAGCCGCGGGATATTCAGATCCTCCGGTTCCATCTCCTCCAGCATCATCGCAAGCGGCGCGGTGTAGTCCGCCGCCAGTGGCCAGGTGATTCGTCCGACGCGTGTCGTTTCCTGTTCGAGTGGCTCCTCAATCGCGATTTCGCAGCGAGAACCGGTAAATCGGGCGACGGCCGTGACACAGAAATAGAAATGAGGTGTCGGAGCCATTTCATGGGCTTGATCCGCGATTCGTTTGGCGACGAGCGGAGCGCCCAACCCGGGCGTGGTTTCACGTACGTCCATCGATTTACCTTGGATTGCGAGTTGGTCTGCCGGGATGAATTCGTAGTTTGCTGGGTTCCGCTCGGTCCGTGGGTCGCGTCGCCACGCGAGGGTGCGGGAACCTACGCGGACCGGAGCGGCCCACGGTGTTAGATGGTTGTTCTTCAAGCTGCCGACGATGCGACCTACGGCGAAATTGTAGTCGTTGCGGGCCTCCACATCGGTAGGATTCCGATTGAGTTTCCGCCAGGCGGTCTCCGCCGCGCTGAGGTGGCGGTCGAGAGCGGCGAGGGAATCGCCTTCCCCGCTGTTAAAGCCGGTGCGCCTCGGTTCGATTTCCGTCACGGTTGCAAGTTTCGCGCAGCCAGTCAGCGCGACCGTAGCGAGAAGGACGAGGTGGATTCTCATGGTGTAAGTTAGATGATGGGCAGGAGTGCCGTCCGCACGGCTGCAAAAAGAAAGAGGGCGATGGCGAAGGCCAGTGAAGCGCCTCGCACCCGGCGTTGGTCGAATTTTTCCGCCGTGGCGGCGAACAGGATGACGGTGGCGAGACTGACGGTGTTGGCGAGGTAGCTGCTGGCGACGTGACCGGCGACACCCGCCGCCTCCTCGGATTTCGCGGCCTCAGCGGTGGTGTTGTGGATTTCGCTCTCAAAACGAGGGGTATAAAGGGCGGGCACAAATGGATGCGGCGGCGCGGTCGGATCGTCGAATGGTTTGAGCGCGATCCACTTTTCGTAGGCGGGCTTGAGTTCGTCGCCGAACCGATCCACGTAAAATTTGGCCAGCATGTCGTTCCCCTCCATGCGAGCGTCCACGGCTTCCATCACGAGCCGCAGTTGCATGCCTTCGATCTGCCTGGCTTCAAGATGCTGGGCGGTGGCCTGGCGCTGGAGTTTGTCGGCATGGGCTTCCAGGCCAGTGCTCTCGCCGCTCCAACAGGAACTTTGATAGGAACACCATGCCGTGGCCACGGAGGCAATGGCCATGAGAATGGCGCAGGTTGGTTCGAACCAGGATCCTGTTGTTGAGGGGGTAATTGAAGCTGGGGTCATGTCTAAGTGAATCATTGAACCGCATCTTGCTCCGCTTCGATCAGATTCTTGAGGTGGATCATCGGCCCCCGCCCGGCTTGGGAGACGCCTGCCAAGGGTGTGTCCAGCTCATGGATCACAAATATAATTCCGCTGACGAACACCCCGAATAAGACGCTCTGCACATTCCCGCGGTGCTTGGCGAGCCCGCCGGAATAGCCAACCACGCCCGCCGCAGCGACCGCCGTAGCGAAGAGCAGAACTAGGATTGGCTGCGGAACCGTGGCCTCCATCGAAGTGACCCACCGCCGGTGCACGGCAAGTGTATCGCTGAGCGGGCCGATCATTTCAGCAGCTCTCGCCACAGGCGGTACACTTTGCACCCATTGCCTAACAATCATGCGCATCCTGGCGTGCAGGTCTTCGGCGCGCTCCGCCCGGGCACCAAACCTGGCATCCTTCGGCCCGTCCTGCGGCGAGATCGCCTCGACATGGATTGAAATGTATTCGCTTAACAATCTCTTGAACTCAATACGGTTCGGCTCCGGCAGGAAGTCTGCGCGGAGGTTCAGCGTGGCGAGAGTGATGTTGTCATCCATCATTGAGGCCCGCCGCGACTCGAATCGCTGGTCGGCCATGTTCAAGGAAAAACCTAACAGTAGCGCCAAGAGTCCAAGCAGGGACGCCTGCACGGAACCGAAGTGGCCGCGCCCGCCATCACTCATGGCTTGCCGCCGTCCCGCGAGGAAGCCGCATTCGCCCGCCACCAGCATGAGCAGGAAAATCGCGACTAGGACCAATAGCGACGACCAGCCGTGTATGACGCCCGTGGCGAGGCCGCCCGATGATGGTTGCCAGACGATCATCTCACTACAATATAGACCGTGCTGCCCTGATACATGATTGGGCGATAGTAAATCCCACCGACATAACGGCAACTGTAGCCGCCGTAAACGACCGTCGTGTAGCCGACCGGGACCACGCGGATGTAGCCGGCTGGCATCGGTGCCACGACTACGGTGGTGGGAGGTCTAACGACAACGGCGCTAGCACCGTACGCGGGCAGAGTGGTTGGGCGGGCGTAAACATTTCCGTTCGGCCCCACGGCGGCGGCTCCACCGTAGCGACCGGCGGCGGCAACTCCGCCGTTAGGACCGACCGCGGCAGCGCCATAGCGCCCGGCCGCCGCGACACCGCCGTTGGCACCTTTGGCTGCGACTCCTCGCGGACCGACGTAGGCCTCGCCGCCTCGTGAAGTGGTGACCTTGGTGCCGCGTCCGGCGGAGGAAGTGCTGACTCCATAGTTGCGCGCTTCGGCTACGGTGGAAGCAAGCAAGAGAGCGGCACCGGCAAGCAGCGTGCGTGGGTTATTGAAGATGGTTTTCATAATCGTATTTTGAGTCGAAGAATTTAGTTTTTGCTAACAGCCTGCATTTTCGCAGTGGTCCACAGTTCGATTTTTTGAGCAAGTTGAGGTGGATTGAATGTGAAATCAGCGGCGGGAGCCGCCAAATTCCACTTTGAGATATTCACGCGCACCTGCGGGCGGCCGTCGCGATGGAACGTCGCGATGAGTTTCCGGGGGAGCTGCTCATCTACGGAGATCCACAGTTCAGCGTCAGCAACCTTGCCCGAAAGCCAGAGCCGGTGACATTCGACGCCACCCAGTCCGAAAAAGCCTTCCGAGGTCTTTCCGCGCCCGAGGTAAGTGAGGGTGCGCGATTGTTTTTTAAAGTCCGCGTAGGGATTGCTGAGCACGAACTCGGCCAGCGGCGGAGTAAAGCCATATTTGGCGTCGAGCTGTTCGACAAGACCGTCGAGCGAGGTGCGCATCGGCACAACTGCGTAGTGATTGGGCTTTTCATCCAGCAGCGAGAGCGTTTTGCCATCCGCAATCAAGTAGCGGGTCCCTGCCTTGCTGGTGGAGCTCGCGGTGATTTTGTTAGGCCTTTGGACGGAGATCGAGATGCTCGCTTTTTCCGGTTGATCGTGTCCTTCCAACAGTTGGACGTCGATTTCCCGCTTCGCTTCGAAACTAAAGGTTTTCGCGGTGGCGAGTCGCGCGGACATTTGCCTTAGAAGCTGATCCGGGTCGGGGGTTTGGGCGGCAGCACCCGAGACGAGGAGCGCGGTTAGCGCGAGGTTGGTGATGGTTCTGAATTTCATGGTTGTGGGGTAGAGTTAGAATTTGATGTTGAGGCTGGTGAAAACACCGGCTTGGGCGACGTCGTAAACGAATGCGTCTTCGTCGTAATCCGTGTGGAGATAGCGGTACCCAAGCTCGGCCGAGACCTTTTGGGTGAGGTTATAGCCGACGGTGGCTTGCAAGGTCCACGCGAGGTCAGAGCCGACGCTGAAGCCGCCGATGTCGCTTTTGCCGGCGAGGAAGAACCTGTCGTTGATGTTCCATTGGGCGCGGACGCCGACGATGGGATCCAGCCAGTCCTTGTCCGCTGATGCTTCGGTGGGTACCTTGCTGACAAGCTGTTTGTTGATGGCTGCGGCCAGTTTTTCCTCAGCTCGCTGGACGCGGGAACGGGCCTGCGCCACGTCACTGTTTGCCGCCGCACCGACGGACTCCCGGAGCTGGGCCACCTCCAATTGCGCGGCGGAACGGACGAGTTGCAGCCGCTCGCTGCTCACCGCGCGATGGATCTTGGCGGAGGCGATGTCGCGAACACTCAGCCCGCCGTCGCGGCGGATTTTGACGAGCTGTTTCTCCAGATCGCGTTTCACCCGGCCGTCCGCTTCCGCTTCGATGTCGGCGGTAAGTTGGTTTTCAATGGCAGTCCGTTCGCCAGCGGTCCCCGCTTGGAATGCTGAGATTCGGGGTTGGGCAATCGCGTCGGCCCGCTCACGGAGGCCATTGACAACTCGCTCACTGGCATCATTGCTAACGGCTTGAATTCCGGGTAGATCGAGGTTGCCGTCAAACTCCAGCGACAGGTTGTTGTAACGCATACCGGCGTAGAGATCGACGAAACCAGACGGGCTTTCATAAACGCGATAGGCGACTGATAGCTCGCCGATGAACTGCTGCATCTCGACATCGACATTTTCGTAGATCGGGCCGGGGGTCGGACCTGATGCCCCGAGATCCACGTACATGCCGTCGGCGAGGATGCCCCAGCGACCGTTCCTCGCCTCAATCTGGAGAGCGGCCGCCATTTTCAAATCGTCCACAATATCGAGGAACGACACGTCGAGTTCCGAGGTCAGGGCTCCGACTCCGGTGGTGCCGTCAAGGCCGGTGAGCCAGCCATACATCGAGGCCCGTATTTCCCAAGGAGTCGGTGGCGGAGGCATTTCCACCGAGGTTTCCGCCGGCGCGCCGGCCCAGGCGGTGGCGGAGGCAGCGAGCGTGAGGGAAAGGGCTGGTAAAAAGCCAGGCGGCAGGGATGTGTTCTTCATGAGTGGGATGGAGGAGTGTTTCACTTTCTGACCTAGGATAATCCTTGGGATAACGGTTTAACGGCCCGGTTGAATGCGGGTGATCTTCGAGCCCTGGAGGCCGAGTCCACCCATCAGGCCGCGCTGATTGAAGAAGAACGCGTAGGTGCCCGAGTTGATGGTGGCGGTGGAGAGCGAAGCGGCCCGGCCCTTATCGACAATCACGAGGCTCGGGCTACTGCCGATTTCCCAGCCATCGCTGCGGTTCAAGTTCGCGAAGGCGTCGTTGTCCATGAGGAAGAGGGCGTATCCATATTGCTGCACGCCGGCCTGAAAACCGTAGGAGAGACCACCGGTCTGGTAGAATTCGCTGATACCGCCGCCGGGGCGAACCAGGGCACCGTTACCACCCATGCCGCCGACGACGAAACCGCCCTTGGTGATGTTTGGGAAGACCAGAATACCCTTGGCGCGCGCACCGAGACTGCGGGCCTTGGGATTCTGCGCGTAGAGAGATCGCAGCGCGGCGCGGGAATCGCCGGCGAGTCGGGGGGCGTCCACGGACGCGACGGTCGGACCGGTCGCGCACTGGGTCAGCGCGAGACTGGATATGGCCAGGCCGAAGGCGAGCGGGAGGGAGTGGAGGAGTTGTTTCATTCTTTTTTCAGGCGTGTCGAGTTTGAGTAGGTTGCGGTTAGAGAAAACTGTGTTTGCCCGCGGGCTGCGGTATAGGGAGGCGGCTCGCGGCTTGTTGGTTTAATCGTTGAACTGGATGTCGAAGTTCTGAACTCCTCCGGATGAGGCGAGTCCTTCGGTGGCGCCGGAGAGGTAGATGATCACGCCCTTGTCATTCGTTAGCTTGGAATGCATCTTCCCTTCGATCACCGTGAAGCCACTGCTGATGCCGCGATAGCCTCCCGGGAACTGGGAAACGTTCTTCAAGTTATAGACCTTGCCGGTGGCCGCGATGTTCTGACCTCCAGTGCCGCCGAGACCGATGCTTTTGATGGTGAAATTCCTCCGTTCGCCCTGGAAGTCCAAGGTGCCTGTGCCGCCTGCAGCCGAACCGTAGTAGGCCACGGAATTCATGTTAACCCTAACGGTGGCCGCGGGCACAGTGCTTGGCGCTTTGGTCATGGAGGCGCATGCGCCGACGAGCAACACTGCTGACAAGGTGAGCGTGGGCTTGAGAAGGATTTGAGTTACCGAGCGGATTGATTTTGGGTTCATGTTGGTTTGTTTATTTTTGTGGTAAGAAAGGAAACGGTCAGCTTTTCGGAAAAAGGAGGGTGAGGCCCAGGCGCAAGCCCCACTCAGGACCACCGTCCGGGGCTTCCGCGTAGTAGCGGACACCGGCGAACAGGCTCACCGGTTGATGGCCGAATTTCACCAACTGGCTGACGACGGCGTTGACCGGGACGATCCATTGATTGCCCTGCCAGTCGTAAGTACTTTCCACATTCAGGCTGAAGGTGGTCGCCTTGTGAGTGGTGTAGGAAACGAAGGGCTGGAGATAGGTGGCATTAATCGAGGAACGTGAATCATCACCCGCGTAGTCCCAGAGATGGTTGGCGAGCATTCCAAAGGTCCACGGCCCCTCCTGCTTGAGGATCACACCGGTCGGGCCCGCGCCCCACTTTTCAGAACCTAGCAGGTGATCGGTGGCGGTTGGAAATAACAGCGCCGGGCCGACTCCCCAGATGAACGGCTTCGGGTCTTTTGGCGAAAAGAAAAAACTCTGCACCACATCGCCAAGTCCTGTTTCGTCCAGAGCGCCGCCGGGCGCGATGCCTTGCTGCTCGATGACCGGGATGATGGTGCGCGAAATGACATTCCAGCATGGATTAAGGGCGATCGGGATGACGGGCTGGATGTTGGTCGTCCATTTCGTGCCATCGCCCGGCCCGATGCCGAAGTCGTAGTTGCTCTGGATTGGCAGGCTGATGAGGTCCGCAACGGGATTGGAGAGTTTTTTCGCGAGGTCGTCTGAATGGTCGGTCTCGGTGGGGGCCTGCGCGGATAATACGCCGATGGTGAGTGAGAAGGCGGCGAGGCAACGGGTGATAAGTCTGGAGTTCATGGTTTTATACGGAGGTGATAGCACGGATGGTTGTCAGTTCCCGATGTCATGCCGCCGGAGGGTTTTCTCCCTTTAGGTAGGCGGCGCCGACGCGTTCCAAATCCAGCGTCACGCAAAACATCGAAAACAGGACGCTGAAGAGCATGACCACGCCGCCGGTCGTGAAGATCACCTGGTCGTATCGAATGAAGAAGACGGCGGAAAAAAGGCCGCCGGTGAAAATGAAGTTCAAGCGCGCTGCAAACGCGGATAGATGGCCTAACATGATCCGTCTTGGTAGGGAGGGTATTGCCCGGTGGAAGTATCGTATCCAGTATCCCGTTTGAATAAGGACAATCGCGAGCGCCCCCCACAACTTTACAACCAGTTCCACGTGACTGAAATTTCCTGCGAGCAGCTCGCGGTAAAACGGCACACTCCAGCGGAGGATGATAGCCGCCCCGCAAAGTTCCAGCGCCAGCAACAGAGCCCGCCAGAGCGGAACGAACCAAGGTCCTCTTTTGAGTGCAGCCATTCATTTCTTTTCTGTTGGGAAAATCGCTTTCCAGTCATCCTTCATGCTCACCACCGTCCAGCCTTTCGAGGCAGCTTCGTCGAGTCCTTTGTCGAGTCCGCCGATGTGGGAGCCGCGGTCGTAGGCAAACTCGCGTTCGGCGTCATCGTGGTGGACGTAAAGGCAGAAGCGCGCGCCCGGACCGGCGGCTGTCCACTGGAGCATTTGCAGATCGCCATCAGAATTGCCGAAGGCGGCGATGGGACGGCGGCCGATATGTTGCTGGATTCCGATGGGTTTGCCTTCCTTGTCGTCGATGAAATCGATGGCCGGGAGCTTCAAGAGGGCGGGTTTGCCATCCACCATATCCCACTTCAGCTTGCCGCTGCTGCCGACGACCTGTTCAGGCGGGATGCCATAAACTTTCTCCGTCCAAGGGCGCATGAACTCGATGCCACCGCCAGAAACGATGAATGTCTTGAAATTGTTAGCCCGCAGATAAGCGAGCAATTCGATCATCGGCTGATAGACCATCTCGACGATAGGCCGCTTGGTCACCGGATGCTTCGCGGTGGCGATCCATCCCTTCACGATCTTGTCGAACTCTTCGGTGGTCATGCCCGAGTGCGTGACGGCCACGATTTCCATCAGAGCTTTCTCGCCGCCCGCGAGAGCGGCTTTGACGTCGCCCTTGAGCAGCGAGGCGAAGGGTTCCTTGTCCTTCCACTCGGGATGTTGCGGCGCGAGCACGCCGACGCGGTGCATAGCGAAGAGCAGTTGAAAATACATCGGCTGCTCGGCCCACAGCGTGCCGTCGTTGTCGAAGGTGGCAATGCGCTCGGCGGGTGGGACGAAATCGGGCGAGCCTTCCCTCGTGACCTTGGCGACGAAGGTGGTGATGGATTTTTTTGCCGCCCCGTCGTTCCAAGATTGAAGCGGGTCTTGGGCGCGGGCCGTCGTGAGACCGGCGAGGGCGATTGCCAGCAGGACAAGTTTGCTAGGGATGGATTTCATAGGATTGCTTTATTGGGACTTGGTGGCCAGTCCAGGTTTTGGCCCGGTGCTTTCTGCGGGGGATTTCGGGGCGCTTGCCAGAGCGCATTTCAAGGCAGGCAAGTAGCCCTTGACCATGTCATGGGACATCGGGTGGACGTTTTTGAGATCCGCCCAAAATCGGGCGACATCGAAGCGTTCGTTGGAATGCTCGGGCAGGAAGTTGAAATTCCCGTTGGCCCTGACGATGAGTTCGGGGCCGAAATGATGGTAGAAAGCGAACGCCTTTCCTTCCAGGTCAACGGGCGGCAGCATCGGTATCGGATCCTCGTCATGGACAATCCGGAGAATCTTCAAGCGGGCTAGCTTCGCGGCCCCATGGGCGTCGGTGAACTTGGGCTGGCCGAAGGTGATCGCGGAAACGTCCTTGAACCCGCGGTGGTCGAGTGTAGCGACCAGCAGTGCCGCGACCGAACCGCCGAGGCTGTGGCCGGTCACCCAGACCGGGAGCGTCTTGTCGAGGCGTTCGAGGATCCACGGCAGACATTCCTGCAAGGCGGTGTCGAATCCGACGTGGACGTTGATTCCGAGTTCGTGCTTGTCGCGTCCGATGAACTCCAGGTCGTCGAGGATGTCGCGCAGGTTCGCGGTGCCGCGAATCACCACCCACTGCTCTCCTGCGGCGGGGTCCTTGTCCACGTAAACGCGGAGTCCGGAAACCGGGAACTCGCCGGCCTCGATTTGCGGGCCATATTCCCGGCGGAAATCCTTCGCCTCGTGATAGGCCGAGTTGGAGCGCTCTGCGAATGCGATCACCTTTTCAAGCTTCACATCCGTGAAATCATCCCGGTCACTGGTGTCCTGCCGGGGTGTCACGAACAGCGTGAAGCCGGCGAGCCCGAAGGCGACGATGCTGACCAGCAGGATCGCCGGTTTTCGGAAGTTTGATTTCATTGGTTTTTGGGATTCGGCAGTCCATCCCGTTAGGGTGCGGTGGATCATCTTCCCATGACGATCATCGGTTCGATGGTGAATTCGCGGGTCGCCCCGTGGAGAGACGGCCCGCGCGTTTCACAATCGAATCAGTTTTGTTTTATTGCTTCACGGATTGCAGCGATTGGAGCGCTTGCTCGACGCTGAATGAGGCGCTTTTCTGGCTGGCCGGGAACTCCTTGAAGGAGTGGAGGAACTGGCCGACCACCGCGATCGATGGAGTCAGAGTCCAGGTTTTTTCGCCCCACCACTTGCCGTAGAGCATCGACTCTTTCTGATAACGCTCCCACGGGTCCTGACGCAGATTGGTTAGATACGGGACCTGGGTCTCGTGAAGGGATCCGGTGTAAAGATTGCCCTCGACTGTCTTGAAGTGGGTTTTCCACGCTTCGTACCGCACCGCCAGAAGATCGCCGCTGTTAGTGAAGTAGAACATCTCCTTGCGCGGCCCTTCTTCGACTTCACCCTTGAACCTCGGCATGAAGTTGTAGCCGTCGAGATGGGTCTTGAAGGTCTTGTCCCCGACTTTATGACCCGCCAAAAGCTTCGTCTTGATGTCCGGCTCGCCCGCCGCCGCCAGCAGCGTGGGCAGCCAGTCTTCGTGGGAAATGATGTCGTTGCTGATCGTGCCGGGCTTGATCACGCCGGGCCATTTCGCCACGAAGGGCACGCGGAAGCCGCCCTCGTAGGTCGTCCCCTTTTCCCCGCGGAACGGATGATTGCCTCCGTCGGGCCAGGTGAAGACCTCCGCACCGTTGTCGCTGGTGAACATGACGATGGTGTTGTCCGCGATGCCCAGGTCATCCACCTTCTTCAGGAGCTGTCCGACCGCCCAATCGAGTTCCGCCATGCCATCGGCATAGAGGCCGAAGCCGGTCTTACCCTTCCACTCCGGCGAGAGATGCGTATAGACGTGCATCCGTGTGGCGTTGTGCCAGAGGAAGAACGGCTTGTCCGCCTTCACCGAGCGCTCCATGAAATCGGTGGAACGGCGCACGAGTTCTGGCTCGATCACCTCCATGTTGAGCTTGGCACTCGGGTCAACGCCGGGGCCGGGTGGCAGCGGCCCGTTGTCCACGATGGTCTGCTTCCCGACCTTGCCAAAGCGCGGATCAACTGTCGCGTCGTCGGTGGTGGTGGCCTTGGTCTCCAACATGTTTCGTGGCCCGAAACGCGCCCGGTAGGCGGGATTTTTCGGATAGTCATCCTGGTAAGGCTCCTCCATCGCATTGAGGTGATAGAGGATGCCGTAGAACTCATCGAAGCCATGCACGGTCGGCAGAAACTCGTTCCGATCACCCAAATGGTTTTTGCCAATCTGGGCGGTGGCATAACCTTGATGCTTGAGAAGTTCAGCGATCGTCGGGTCTTTCGCCTGCAAGCCAACCGGGGCGGCCGGCAAGCCGACGTTCAGAAGGCCGGTCCGAAATGGCGACTGGCCGGTGATGAACGCCGCGCGCCCGGCGGTGCAGGATTGCTGGGCGTAAGAGTCGGTGAAGAGCATGCCTTCCTTTGCAATGCGGTCGATGTTAGGCGTGCTGCCACCCATCATGCCGCGGTGGAAAGCGCTGATATTCCAGGTGCCGACATCGTCGCCCATGATCATGATGATGTTGGGTTTCTTCTGCTGCGCGTGCGCGGCAGAACTCATGAACGCCAGCCCGAGGGCGAGCGCGAGGTATCCGTTTTTTGGTGTTGATTTCATGGTGAGGTAGATTTCTTCGTCGTGGGCTGCTTTGGCTGTCCCGGCGAAAGGGCGCAGCGAAATCCGATGTGGCTCATGCCGGTGTCCGGCGGCGTGCCGCGGCGGGCGGCGGGGCGATAGCTCTCGCAGTAGTCCACGTGGCAGAGGAACGAGCCGCCCTTGGTGACGCGCTCCTCGGTTTGATCGGGATGGCCGGGATTGTAGCTGGTCTTCGGTCCCTGCGGATTGTGGCAAGACGGCTGCGACATCTTGAGGCGCGCATGCGTGTCCACCCGGTACCAGTCGCTCACCCAGTTCCAGACATTGCCGCCCATGTCGTAGAGTCCGTAGGCGTTAGGGGGGAACGTTTTCACCGGCGAGGTGCCCGCGAAGCCGTCTTCCTTGGTGTTCTTGTGGGGAAATTCGCCGGTCCAGGTGTTGACCATGAATTTTCCATCCGGCTTGAACTCATCGCCCCAGGCAAACCGCTTGCCGTTGAGTCCGCCGCGCGCCGCGATCTCCCACTCGGCTTCCGTTGGCAGACGTTTGCCCGCCCATTTCGCGTATGCCATCGCATCGTCCCAGGAAACCTGCACGACTGGATGCTCCCCACGCCCGTCGAGATTGCTAGCAGGTCCCTCGGGATGCTGCCAGTTTGCGCCGATGGTCCAGCGCCACCAACCGTTCATGTCGCGCAGATCCACCGGGCCGGGGGTCGGCGCGAAGACGAGCGAACCCGGTTGGAGCATTTCCGCGGCTGGTTTAGGCGTGCCGGGTGGTAACTGTTTCTTCAGCTCTTCCCAATCCACCGCCCGCTCCGCCGTCGTCTTGTGTCGGGTGGCTTCCACGAATTTGCGGAACTCAGCATTGGTCACGTCATGCGCATCGAGCCAGAAGCCATCGACGGTTACAGCTAGCACGGGCTTTTCGTTCTGCCGACTTCCTGGCAAGTCACTGCCCATCGCGAACTCCCCGCCGGGAATCCACGACATGCCGGATGGCTGCGGGGACTCGGCGAACGCGGCCTGCGCGAAACAGCAGGCGAGGACCAGGAAGGTGTGCGGCGTTTTCATGGAAAGTCAGGTCGCCTCATCGAGGTTCACGGTGGGTGATAGAAAGTGCTTGCCCGCAAGCGCGGCGCGGACGGCGGGAAGGAGGTCGGAAGCGAGCCGTGGTTTCACAACGTAGCCGAGCGCGCCGGTGTCGAAGGCGGCCCGCGCGAAATCGGCGTCTTCGTGAACCGTGAGAAAAACGAGGTGTGTCCGGGGATGCGTGCGCTGGAGCTGGCGCGCGGCTTCCAACCCATCGAGCTGCGGCATTCCGATGTCGAGCACGATGACGTCCGGATCCAGCCGCGCCGCGGCTTCGATGAGTGCGGCACCATCGGCGACCGCGTCCACGACCTCGAATTCCCCGGCCAGTGCGGTGGTGGCCAGCGCGAGAACGGCCGCGTGATCATCCGCCAACAGCACCCGCGCGGGATGCGCGGCGGCGGAGTCGGCGTTGGAACATTGGGGGGGCACGGCGCTCTTTATGAACGCTCGGGGTCGGTTCCGATACTGTCAGAAGTGACAGGTGCCAGGTGCGAGCTAACCGCGCTTCCTCAACAGACCATTTTCAACGGCGTACTGCACCAACTCGGCGTTCGTCTTCAAACCGAGCTGCTCCATGATCGTGTATTTGTGAAAGGCCACAGTGCGCGCCGTGACCTGGAGGACGTCCGCGATTTCCTTCATGGCCCGGCCTTCGGCAAGGAGTTGCAGAACCTCGCGCTGGCGAGCGGTGAGTTTTTTTTCGCTATCCGGTTTTGCTGCCTGACGGAGAAACGCAGCCAGCGGCACGCCCTTGGTGACAAGCGGCGTGATGTAGGTTTTGCCGGCAAGCGCATGCTCGATGGCAACGAAAAGTTCGCCCGCTGCGGAGCTTTTCAACAGGTAGCCCGACGCGCCTAACCTGATTGCTTCCGCCGCAAGATCGGGGTCTTCGTTAACGGTGAGAAAAATGAACTTCACCTCCGGCATCTTGCGCCGCAGTTGCGCGCAGGCGTCGATGCCATTGAGCCGTGGCATGGAGACATCGAGGACAATGATCTCGGGCCGGGTGCTCGCGGCGACTTCTAGCAGCACGCGCCCGTCGGAGGCGGTGCCCACAATCTCGCACCGCGGCTCCAAAAGCCGCTGGAACGCATCGAGAAGCATGGTATGATCGTCGGCAAGGAGGACGCGAGGGCGGTGTATCATCGGGGTGCTGTTTCTTCTGTGGCAGCAATCGGCACACGCACTTCGACCCGCGTGCCTGTGCCTGAATGTGAGGCAATCGTGAGCGCACCGCCGACGAAGCGGGCCCGCTCACCCATGCTGACGACGCCGAGCGAACCAGTAGCGGGCGTGGCGTGGGGATCGAAACCCGCGCCGTCATCGGCTACGACCAGGTGGAGATGTCCGTTGTCGCACATGAGCTCGACCTTTGCCGTAGTTGCGCCGCTGTGTTTTACGACGTTTTGCAGCGCCTCCTGCGCGATCCGGTAGAGGCAGAGCGCCGTGTCGTTCGAGATCATCCGCGGCACACCGCGCTCGACGAATCCGATCGCCATTTCGTGTGCCTGTGCGAACTCCTTGCAGAACCCGCGCATTGCGGCGACCAGTCCGAGTTGGTCCAGTTTCGCCGGATGCAGATGGTGCGAAAGCTGATGCACCTCCGACGACAGGCCCTTCACCCGGGCTGAAAATTCCTCCATCCGTGCGGCGATCTTGTGCGGGTCGATCGGTGGGTTCTGGCCAAACATTTCCAGCTCCACGGAGAGCAACGCAAGGCTCTGACTGAAGTCGTCGTGCAACTCGCGCGCAAGCCGCTTCTGAGTGTCCTCCTGCGCCTGGATCAGACGTCCGCTGAGTTGATGTGCGGCTTCCTCCGCCTGTTTGCGTGCGGTGCAATCGCGGGAAGTTCCGCGCACCCGAATGGGCTCGCCTTTGGCATCGAACTCGACGGACCCACGTGCGGAAATCCAGCGCACGCCTCTTTCGGGTAGCACCACTCGAAACTCCGCTTCGTAAAGGCCATCTGAGTTCACAGCCTTCGCCAGCGCGTCGAGGAGAGGCTCTCGATCCTCGGGATGCACCCGTTGGAGGAACTTTTCAAAATCGAGCCGCTCCGACTGGGTAAATTCGAACAGCGTGCGCCATCGATCCGTCGCCCAAATCTCCCCGCGCACGAGATCTCGAATCCAAATTCCCAAGTTAGCGGCCTCGGTAGCCATGGACATGCGCCGCTCGCTCTCCCGCAGTTCGTCCGCCAGATCCGAGGCCCGCAGCACATCGCGGCTCAGCTCGAAGCCCATAGCCGCGACGACAATCATGTAGCAAAAACTCGCCATGAGGGGCATCGGCAGGATTCCCCAAAACACCAGGATCGACTGCACCGTCGCCAGGAGAGTGCAGAACACCATGCCACCGCCCACGATTACCGCCGGCCGGAGTTCGCCCCGCCGCCAGACCGAGAGCGCCGCATCGGTGACGAAGATAACGAGCAGCACAAGAGCCACCTGACTGAGGATCATCCACGGGTTCGGCACGCCAACCCCGATGGAAATTGGCTCTCCGAGAAACTGAATGCGCCGGATCTCGGTGATTTCGAGGTAGTTTAAATTCACTCCCGTGAGAAAATTCGCGACGAGCGACAAGGTTCGCATCCCGACCACCATCCACGCGAGCCACGGACGTCCTGCCCTGAGGTGGAGCCGCACGAAAGCGATCAAGCCCAGGATGAGCAGCCACGCGGGCACGTGAGTCCAGCGAACGGCGGTAGCGAGGTCGCCCGTCGTTTGCGATCGCATCATCCACACTTCCCCCGCCGCGAGGAGTGCCGTGGCCACCGCTGTCAGGGCGAAAACTAAATTTCCCCATGCCTTCTTGCGCCGGCACCAAACCAGCCCATGCACCGCCGCCAGCGTAAGACACACTGCGGCAATCATGGACCACACAACCGTGGTCCAGCTCATGGGCGAGAGAGAAAAAAGGAGGGGTAAGTCTCACGCATGGGACAGGTAGGGTAGCGTTGCACCCGACGAGGAACCAGCGGAATGTGCCACGAGTTCACTGTGCAACCTAAGTCACAATGCCGATCCCCTCTCGCGCGGGTGAGCCCGAGCGGGACCCACCCCAGAGGGAGTTTGGGATCCGATTGGCCGGTTTCCACTCCAGCCCTTTCTGCTCCTGATAATTAAGGTCCCGGACCGAAAGGGAGATCGGCTTAAAGCCGCAAAAGGCATCAAGATCGCGCATCGAAACGTCCGGCTCTATTTCGGTCAGAGACGACCGACGCGTTCAGGGCTACTGGCAGAGCCGCTTCACCGTTGACTAGATCCTTCCAGAGCAGTTCAGTGCCAATTCGGTGTCCCTTTTCTGTGACCTTCAGACCGTTGAGATCCATCCTGACGACAAACGGTTTGCCTCCGATCAAGATTTCCCGCTTCAGTTCTTTGTCGAGTTTTGTGGCCATGTAAATATTCGGGAGAGCCGCCCTTCCGAGGCAAGGGCAGTCCGCAACGATCCGCATCGAGGCGCGGGCGCGCGATGCCTCGGCCCTGATGGGGCCGGAGGAAGTGCGGCGCCTGGCGGTGTGATCCTAGGTCGACCTACCAACGACATCCGAGCGAGGCGGATGGCAGCGTGAAACGCAACCTTGCAAAACAGCTCCTCTAATCCGCCGTTATGGTGGCATGGGTGCCTGCGCCTCCGCTGTCAATCCGACAAAATCCCGTAGAGAAGAAGCGCCGAAGCGTCTTGCCATGCACGCGATATTGACCCTCCTGCCTGGCACCCAAAGACGAACACCACCCTGCGGGCAGCATCGGCCTCGGTCTTTACATCTGCCGTCAGATCACCCAAGCCCACGGCGGCGTCATCCACGTAGACTCCTCCGCCGAAAAAGGGACCACTTTCATGGTGATTCTGCCACGATACCATAGCCCGCAACACCATTTGGAGACCTAATCCCAACCCGGTTTCGGTCAACCCTCTTCAAACCTTCCTTGCGTAAGCCCTCGGGCTCAGACGTGGCCTTCCTCGCCGTTTTCGAGTATGGGCGGGGCTTGGAGGAGCCTTTTGAAGTGTACCATGAACTATCAGCGGCCCCAGATGCGCATCACGGGAATCAACCCGTAGTCACGTAGGCTGCCTCCAGCTTTTGCAAATTATGTATTCCTTCGGTGCCAGCTCACCATTACTGTATCGGTAGTGTCCCTTGGGTTCGAGATCGGTTCTCCAATCATGATCTTCATAATTGGCTTTCTTAACCCATTTGGAGGCAGCAGAGTATGACTCAAATTCGAGTATTTTCCAATCTTCGTCTTTCGCCCATGTGTTGGAAGGAGCCTGTAATTCGCAGTCGGCAAAATGGTGCCTAATCCAGATCCTGCATTCGTCCGTGCAACCTCTTTTTGCCACATCGAGAGTAGGTGCGACTCCAAAGGCTTCGAGCAGATCCTCGACTGCAGCACTTCCCGGATCCAACTGGCAAATAAACTCCTCAATGTTATCGGCCTCAAAGACGCCCTCCCAGCCATTAACACCAGTTGGCACGAAAACACGCCCACCAAGCTGAAACACATGCTGTTCTAATGCTTCGAATTCCCATTGCTTCAGAGAGATTTTGCAGAGGATTTCATGGCCGATCTCTTCGCCCTCAGCATCCGTGAAAATTGATGGAAGATAGTCGTCACGCTCGATTGCCTCAAAATCAGCAAGGGTCTCGGCACTGACAAGTGGTTGGAGGCGGGAAATATCGGAAGCGGAAAATATCGAATTTGGATTCATGGGCAAAGTTGAAGAAGTTGGTTGGGATTCGTTCGCTTGAAAATCCTCGCCTCAGTAAGGGAGATCACGGGCCATTGCTGTGTCACCAAGGGGTGCCGCGTCGACTGATTTCTGGTGAATTGTCATGATTATTTGAATTCTCTAAAGGTTTCTTGCGAAGGTTGGCGGGGTGACAGCGCTGTGAAGCTAGCTCCGACATCAGTCCTTAGCCGACTGCAGGTTCGGTTTCGCAGTTGACGGACGTAGGCTTCAGTGCGGTTTTCTGGGGCGGCAAAGGACCGCACTGCGACAACTCCGGAAATCTCGGAATTCCCAAAGGAGAGGTAGTGAGACGGATTCTCCGAAAGGCCTTTTATTGCAGGCAACGATATGTCACACGTCCGTCGGCTGAATCGAATCCCCCTAAAAAAACATCCCCGGCTGATTGCTCCCTACTTTTAGAGGCAGCCAAGGCGGTCGGAGGGGGTTCAAATTCGCCCGCATCCGTGACAGCTTTATTGCAGGGGTCCTGACGGATTTCCGACAAACGGGCGTCATCCAGTGCGAGACTATGCGACATCGACCCAATCCACATACACCAAAACAACCATGAAGCCGAACCAGGACACAGCAACTGCTGCAATCCCATCAGATGGCGGAGAGGGTGGGATTTGAACCCACGGTAGCTGTTACACTACGTCTGATTTCGAATCAGGTGCCATAGACCACTCGACCACCTCTCCTTGGACGAGCCGGAATTTGAGTACCCCTTCCCGGTTTGTAAAGCCTCCAATTTCACTTTGCCTCAGCGAAATCCAGATGGCGCTGGGCACTCCGCGGACCATTGAATGGTCGCGCTGTTTGCGGATCCGCCACCATTCGGTTGGCGACGGGGTCGGGTGAGAAGCCGAGAAAGGTGTTGATGACCACATCATTGAAGGAACCACCGCTGATGCATTCCTTCATGCCGTCGGGTTCCAGCAGGAGGAGGAAATAGTCGTTGGGGTGGACTGCTCCGACATGTCGGAGCTTTCCCGCTGGCCGACATGTCGGCCAGCGGGAAAGCGGGGACATGTCCCGCGCAGTCCAAAAAGAGCCGCATGGACACCGTCGCTTCGCTGGGCTCCCCGAAGTCTCACAAAACGATTCTCTGGGGTCCCGGCTAAAATACTCTCATACGAGCCTTGGGTTGGACTGTATTGAACCTGGGTGTCATTCCGCATCAACCTCATGGGCTGATGAAAGCCTGCTCGCTATCTCGATGAGGCCACCGAATGTGACTCGAATTCACGGAAATCTGCTGGATTAAGGGACCATAGCGCCACTAGGGGTTGGTGGAAAAATCAAAAATGCTAGAAAACCAACCTCACTACCTATTTAATTCCAAAGAGTGCCGCCGGCCGGACTCGAACCGGCACGCCATTGCTGACAACAGATTTTAAGTCTGGGGTGTCTACCATTCCACCACGGCGGCAAAGCCTTATTTTAGAAGGATTCTTGCAAATCCGATTTGCCCGCTGACCACCGTTTTTGACGACCCGCGTTGTCCGCCGGTGACGCTTGGGCTAAAAAGCCCCTAGGCGTTTGGCGAAGGCTGGTGAAAAATCGGTGAGTGCTGAAGGCGGGACGATCTACCTTCGGCGAAGGTGCATGGCAAGCCGATTCAGCCGATTTCGAGCCCGACGGCGGATTCGGGCAGCGTCCTTGACGCGCTAGGCGGAATGCGGCGGGGACGGGGCCAGTCGGCGGACGGATTCGGCGCGGTGCTGCTCGCTCATCCAGGTGCAGAGCATGACCCACATGGAAAGCGCGAGCCCGCCTAACGGGATTTGCAGCATCAAGGGCAGCGAATAAAGAATCGACATGACCGGAATCCACACGCCCCAAGTTGCGAATAAGGTCGGTAATACGCGATCCCGGTAATACCCGCTGGTGAAAAAACCTTCTGTTCCTTGGGCGCGGAAGCCGTGTGATTTCCAATCGTAAAGCCAAGTCGTCACCGGGCAGGCAAACAGCGGGTTGTAGAGAAATTGGTCCACCAACACCTTTTTCGCCACCACCGCAAACGTCGCCTCGCCGCCGAACCAGCCGGCTTGGCACCGATAGAAATAATCCACAGCGAGCCCCATCACGCACCAGAACGGTGCGGTGAAGAACAGGTTGGAGAGATTGGATCGGCGGAATCTCCCTCGCTGGAAAAAGAAGATTCGCAGCAGTTCGGGGATGAGCGCGCCGGCGACGGCCGAGTTGATGGCGGAGTAGCCGTAGCCCCAACGCGCCTTGACCGCCGCCAACCCGTCCAGCCAACCCGTCCAGCCAACCGCGTGTCGGCGGATAGAAATAATACGCCATCAGGATGGAGAACATCAGCGCCTGGACGATCAAGCCTGGCACCACGTTGGCGCGTGCGGCGCGCAGCCCCGCAGTCCATGGTCGGTCGCGGGGGAGGCTCTGCGGGATGGAAGACTCAGGTGGCAAGGAGGCGGACGATGGAAGCGGTGGGTGGAATCTTCAAGCGGGGATTCCTAACCGTGTGGCGCGGGAGTAGTTAGGTTGATATTTTCCGGGGCGCTTCGCTCGCGGAAAATCCGCGCATCCTTCCAGACGGGATGCGGAGCGTGCCGCAGCGAGGGCTGGCAAGTTCACGATGAACTCGCCGGACCCTATGATTGCCCACAATTCCCTCTCCACTTTTCATCAATGGCTGCTCGCCGAGCCGACCGGGTCCGTGCCGGCTCCGACCATCATCCTTCACGGGGATTCCACGGTTTTCAGCGACCGTTTGATAGGGGAAATCGCCACTTACCTGAATGAATACGACGACGACGGTGCCGGTCGCTGGCTTTCCGCGACTTCTGAGCTGGTGCGGCAAGTCTCGGCGAATCCGAATCTCCGGCAACTGCTTGGATTGGGCGAAAATTACCAGAACTCCACGCCCGACGGCCCGTGCGATCTCCGGAAAACACTCACTGCCCTCGGTCAACGCGGGCATGTGATTTTCCGCTCCGTCGCGCCACCCGCGAAGCCTCTCCATTTGCCGGATGCCTTTCACGCTGGCATCGGCAACGGGCTCGGCCCCACCCGCAAGTGCCATCTGGTCCTCAACCCGGATCTGATGGACCCCGGCAGTATCGGCCACATCATCGGCGACGTGTTTCTCGAGTGGCTTCACCGGGATCACCTCCGCGCCGGAGCGACGCAAAAGACGGCGTAAGATATGCGCGACTTTCCGCAAGCCAGGCCCAGACCGGCTTGCATGCGCCTGTTTTTCTACGCAGTCTTTGCCCATGAACGTCCTCGCCCTTACGATTCTCATTTCCTCCTGTCTAGCAGGTGTATTCATCGCTTGTTTTGCGGCGGAGATCCGCCGCGCCCGCCGCACCAGCCCCGAGCGTGACTCCCTGCTGCCGCTCGATCTGGAAGCTCCTCGGTCCGGAAAAGACCTTCTCTAATCGCACCTGCCCATGACCACATCCATCACTTACGACGACAAGTCCGTCCGCCGCTTCATGATCGCCTCCCTCGTCTGGGGCATTGTCGGAATGCTTGTCGGTGTCATGGCCGCCACCCAGCTCTCATGGTGGCAGATGAACGGGAAGTTTCTCGAAATGATCAGCTTCGGTGCCATCAAGGCGGAGGGAATTTCGTTTCTCACCTTCGGCCGGCTTCGACCGCTTCACACCAACGCGGTCATCTTCGCCTTCGTCGGCAACATGATGTTCGCCGGAATTTACTACTCCACCCAGCGGCTCTGCAAGGCCAGGACGGCTTCGGATCTTCTATCCGGCATTCATTTCTGGGGTTGGCAGATGATCATCGTGGCCGCCGCCATCACCCTGCCCGCCGGTTTCACCCGCGGCCATGAATACGCAGAACTCATCTGGCCCATCAACATCGCGGTCGTGCTGATCTGGGTGGTTTTCGCCATCAACTTCTTCTGGACGCTGGCGAAACGCAACGAGCCCAGCCTCTACGTCGCCCTCTGGTTCTACATCGCCACCATCATCACGGTCGCGATGCTTTACATCGTCAACCACCTCTCGCTGCCGACTTCCTTCGTCCATTCCTATCCGATTTTCGGCGGCCTTCAGGGCGGCCTTGTGCAGTGGTGGTATGGCCATAATGCCGTCGCCTTCTTCCTCACCACGCCGATTCTCGGCATCATGTATTATTTCCTGCCGAAGGCTGCAAACCGCCCGGTTTACTCCTATCGACTCTCCATCATCCACTTTTGGTCGTTGGTTTTCATCTATATCTGGGCCGGGCCTCACCACCTGCTCAACACGTCCCTGCCCAAGTGGCTGCAACTTCTCGGCACGCTGTTCTCCCTGATGTTATGGGCACCATCCTGGGGCGGCATGCTCAACGGCCTGCTCACCCTGCGCGGTGCTTGGGACAAGCTCCGCACCGATCCAGTCATTAAGTTTTTCGCCGCCGGCATCACCTTCTACGGCATGGCCACCTTCGAGGGGCCGCTGCTCTCGATCGGCGCCGTCAACGCGCTTTCTCACTACACCGACTGGGGCATCGGCCACGTCCACTCCGCCGCGCTCGGTTGGAATGGCTTCATGGCCGCCGGGATGTTTTACTGGCTTGCCCCGCGCCTCTGGAAAACCGAGCTCTGGTCCAAGGCTCTCGCTAACATGCACTTCTGGGTCGGCACCGTCGGCATCCTCATCTACGTCGCCGCCATGTGGGCCGCCGGCATCATGCAGGGACTCATGCTCGGCCAAGTGGACGCCGGTGGCACGACTTTGAAATACGAGTTCATGGAGACTCTCGAAAGCATTCAAATTTTCTACATCCTCCGCTCCTTCGGCGGCACGCTCTATCTGGTCGGTTTCCTCCTCTGCGCCTATAACATCTGGAGAACCGCCCGTTCCGGAAAAGCCCATGACGAGACCGTCCAGATCGCAATCCTCGAGCGCCCGAAGAAGGATAACATGTCCTGGGGCGAGGCGCTCTTCAACGATCCGCTCGCCTACATCTTCCTCGGCATGGCCTTCACCATTCTCTGGTTCTTCCTCCCGCCTCATGCGGACAAGGCGGCGCTGGCCATGGCCATCTTGCTCGGGATCAAAGCCTTCTACGCATTCAAAGCCTCCAAGGAAAAGTGGACGAACTGGCACGAGCGCATCGTGGAAAATTACATGCCGTTCTCGTTGCTCGTCTTCATCGCCGTCGCCATCGGCGGCTCGGTGCAAATCATCCCCTCACTCATCGTCAACCGGGAGAAAAACATCGAAGGTCGCCTCCAAGAACTTTACACCCCGCTCGAACTCGTCGGCCGCGACTTGTATGTTTCCGAAGGCTGCTACAACTGCCATTCGCAGATGATCCGCACGCTCGTTCCCGACGTCATGCGCTACGGTCGCTCCGGAAAATCGGATGATTACTCCCATCTCGGCGAGTCGCTTTTCGACCACCCCTATCAGTGGGGCTCCAAGCGCACCGGCCCCGACCTCGCCCGCGAAGGCGGCACCTTGGCGACTGGCTCCCAGCACATGCGCGTCGGCAAGCGCGGCAACGACTGGCATTTCAACCACTTCCTCAACCCCCGCCAGACCTCGCCTGGCTCGAACATGCCGCCCTATCCCTGGCTGTTTGAAAAGACCGCCGACGTGAAATCCCTGCCCGCGAAAATCGCCGCCCAAGTCCGCATCGGCGTCCCGTGGCCCGCCATGAGCCAGCATGAAATCCGCGACCTCGCCGAAAGCCAGTCCCAGGAAATTGCCGCCTCCCTCGTCGCCGCCAAGGTCTATCTGCCAGACAAGCCGGACCTCCAAGGCGACGCCCTGCGCAACCACCTCGCCAAGACCCAGGTCGTCGCGCTCATCGCCTACATCCAGAAACTCGGAGCCTATCGCGAGATCGTCAAAGACCACCCAACCCAGCCGTCGAACCTGAATCCGGACAGCCACCGGAAAACCCCCTGATCTATCAGCGCCATGTTCCAACGCATCCTCCTCGAAGAATGGGCCACCTATGTGCCGATCATTTCATTCGTCCTCATCGCCGGCGTCTTCACGGTGGTGACGATCCGCGCACTGAGAATCGAGAAAAGCGAGCGCACCCGCCTCGCCTCCCTGCCACTTGAAGAAAACTCCGACCCTTTCAAATCCCTATGAGCCAAGAACCCAAACGCGGCCACTTCGCCAAAGAAAAAGGCGAGATCATCCTTCGTGAACACGAATTCGACGGCATCCAAGAGTATGACCAAAAACTGCCGAACTGGTGGCTCTTCACCTTCTACGGTGCCGTCGTATTCTTCGTCGTTTACTGGGTGGCCTACTATTACACCGACTTCATGAAGAGCGACCAACAGCTCATCCACGCGAAAATCGCCTCCATTCAGGCGGCGAAAATGGTTGAGCTCGAAAAAACCCTCGCCACCCTTGACGACTCCAAACTCGTTCACCAGTGGGCCACCGACGCCGCGCTCGTCAGCGCCGGCGAGGCAACTTATCTCACCAACTGCTCCGCCTGCCACGCCGCCGACTTCAGCGCCACGATGACCGTCGGCGCGAACAAAATCCCTCTCCCCGGCCTGCCGCTCAACGACCATCAGTGGAAATTCGGCGGCAAGCCGATGGAGATTTTCAAGCTCATCAACGAAGGTTCGCCGCCGGAAAGCACCGGCCACAACGGCGCAAAAATGCAAGTCTGGGGCCAGACGCTCAACCCCAAGCAAATCGCCGAAGTCACCGCCTATCTGATTGCGAAGCTCCCCGAGGACTTTAAAGAGATCCCGGCTAACTGATCGCTGCTTTGGACGTCGGGGCCGTTCATCCTCTGGCTGGTCACCGCGCTCACGGTGGGCTGGGGCGGAGCCGCCGGATTATAAATGGATGCCGCCGCAATCCAATTTACCTGCGGCTTAGGAAATCGCCCGCTGCGAGCGGCGGGCCGGCTTTGCTGGCGCAACCCGGCTTTTTGGTAGAAACGGAATGATCAGCGAGGCCTCGAAATCGAAGACCTCGGAGAAATCCTCCTTTTTGTCAGTGTCCTGTTTTCCGAAAACCTGCTCCTCGATCAGGTTGAAAACCATGTCGCCGACGTCCTGGCATTTGCGAATGCTCCACTCCGTCATCAACGTCGAAGCCATCGGCCCAAATTGCTCCAGCGCGTAATCCCGGCAACCTTCCAACAGCTCCGGCCCGCTCACATGGCGCGCCTGGCCGCCGTTGGATTCGGCGATCCGCTTGAGCGTGAAATCCAAGGCATCCTTCAGGAAAAAATAAGCATGCGGGTCAAACCTCTTGTCGCGTTTCAGGATTGAAACGACGGATTGCTCGAATTGCATGGCTTGCATGCGCGGGAACATGCAGAAACCGGGGTGCCGTGTCAAAGCGGTTTAAAAAATCGCCACGATTGCCGGATTGCGGGCCGGCCGCGGATCATTCACGCTCCCGCCATGTGGACCACCGCGCGCGAATTTGAGGACATCCGATACGAAACTACGGATGAGGGAAGTATTGCCAAAATCACCATCAACCGGCCCGAAGTGCGCAACGCCTTCCGCCCGCAAACCGTGAAGGAAATGCTCGTCGCCTTCGACCTTGCCCACGAAGATCCCAAAGTCGGCGCCATCATCCTCACCGGCGCGGGCGACCTCGCGTTCTGCTCCGGCGGCGACCAAAAAGTCCGCGGCCACGCCGGCTACATCGGCGAGGACGGCGTCCCGCGCCTCAACGTGCTCGACCTCCAGAAAAAAATCCGCTCCCTGCCAAAGCCCGTCGTCGCGATGGTCGCCGGCTACGCGATCGGCGGCGGCCACGTCCTGCACATCGTCTGCGACCTCACCATCGCCGCGGACAACGCGCGCTTTGGCCAGACCGGCCCGAAAGTCGGCTCGTTCGACGGCGGCCTCGGCTCCAGCTATTTGGCCCGCATCGTCGGCCAGAAAAAAGCCCGAGAAATCTGGTATCTCTGCCGCCAATACGACGCCCAGCAAGCGCTCGACATGGGCCTCGTCAACACCGTCGTCCCGCTCGCCGATCTCGAAAAGGAAACCCTCCAGTGGTGCCGCGAAATGCTCGCCCACTCGCCGCTCGCCCTGCGTTGTTTGAAATCCGCCCTCAACGCCGACTGCGACGGTCAGATGGGCCTGCTCGATCTCGCCGGTAACGCAACCTTGCTCTACTACATGAGCGAAGAAGGTCGTGAAGGAAAACAAGCTTTCCTCGAAAAGCGCGCCCCGGACTTCTCGAAATTCCCGCGAGTGCCTTGATGCAAAGGGCCTTTTCTCAGCGCTTTGTCCGCCCGTCTCGTGATCGGGCAAAAGAAACGCCCGATCCCCTGTGAAGAGGATCGGGCGCTTTTGAGAAAGGTTATGTGGTGAGTTGGGTGGGATTAATCCCAACCGCCGCCGCCACCTTTGTAGCCGCCGCCACCGCCGCCGCCTTTGTAGCCGCCGCCGCCACCACGACGATCACCGCCGCCGCCGCCGCCGTAGCCACCACCGCCGCCACGACGATCACCGCCGCCGCCGCCGTAGCCACCACCACCGCCACCGCCGCGGCGTTCACCGCCGTAGCCGCCGCCGCCGCCGCCGCCGCCACTTGGACGACCGCCGCCGGGCTTGAATTCCTTAGGCTCAGAGGCGTTGACGCGAAGCTCGCGGCCCTGATAGTCGTAACCATTGAGAGCTTCGATGGAAGCATTCAGTTGGCTCTGGTCGCCGAGAGTCACGAAAGCAAATCCCTTGGATCTGCCGGTTTCGCGGTCGGTGATGATTTTAACCCGTTCAACGGGTCCGTAAGCGGCGAAGAGGCCTGAAACGTCTTCCTCAGTAGCAGTGTAGGGCAGGTTGCCCACGTAGATGTCCATTTTTGTCTATTCTTATCACGCCATCACATTTAACGCTTCCCGAGACCATGGCGTAAAAGACCGGACGAAGCGCGTTCAACTGCGAAATTGCAAAATGAACGTAAGGTCTTTACCCGTCGAAATCTGGGTTGGCAAGAAATGATTTTTTGCCTGTCGGCGACTT